>NZ_JBSQAX010000001.1:0-111990 GCF_053851575.1 Mycoplasma sp. 2261
TAAATTACTAATTTCATTCTTAAATTGTTTTATAGTTTGATTAAGACTAAAATCTCTGCTAGATAATTCACCTATTTCTTGATTAGTTAAATCAAGATTTTTAATTAAATCTTTTTGTTTAATTTTAGTGTTATTTAATGTATGCTGTGCTTTTATTAGTATTTTCTTTGCAACTTCAATCTCTTTTGTTCCTTCTGTTTAATGATCGAAATACTATTATTTAATAAATTTTGATTTTTATTAACTAGTGAAACATAAGTTAATGTTGCTCCAGCAGTAACTACCAGCCCCGATGCAATCGCAAGGTATATTCCTAATTTATTTTTTTTAGTTCTTCTCATAAAAATAACTCCTCAATGAATAAAAAATGGATTATATTTCACCACATATTAAATTAAACTAGATAAATTTTAGTCAAGATTTTAAACCATAAGTTTATTTACGGGTGGATCTTATATGATAATTATATATATATTGATAAAAAGGTTAAAAATTCTTTAATAACCATTGAATATATGAAATATTTTAACTAATAAATTAACAATTATGTCTATAAATTCATACATATATTTATTTTTAGCAAATAAATAGCCTTCATTAAAAAGGTTTATAGTTGCGATTTTAAAAAATAAAAAAGGTGAGTTTAACACCTTTATTAAATTTTTTTATTTTAAATATTTACTTTTTTAGGATGGATTTTTAGTTGAAATTAATAGTTGTCGAATCTTCTTTTAGCTTTTTTAGCTTTTTTTGCTGTTCAACAATTATCTTATTGATAAAATTATGCATTTTTTCAACGGCATTATATGGATTAGTATAAAACGAATCAATTAAATTTTTGTATATATATATCTTAAATTGAATTTTTTCTCGCAATTCTTTAAAGGCTTGTTCACGATATTTAATAAGTTCTTCCTTAGGATAAGTAATACCAATATTAGATAAATCAGATTCCTTTATTGCTTTTCCATCAGAGGTAATAAATGTATTTCCAAAATCTTTATATTGTGAATATGTTTTTTCTAAAGTTTGAACTTGTTTGATATACTCTTTAACTAAATTAGCTCGTTGCTCAACATTTCAAAGAGTTGTTGTGTCGTTAATTGGACCATTTATCATATTGAAATAATCATAAATTTGATCTTCAATTTCTTCTATTTGAATTTCCAAAACATCTTCAAAAAAATTTTTAACCTTCTTAATTTCAGATTCAACAAAACCACTAAATTTAGCACTTATTTCATCTTCTAATTCTTTATGATTTTTTGTATCCTTCTTTAAATCTCTTAATAAAGTATCTTTTTCTTCCTGAGTAAATGGCAATTTTTTACCACTAAAAACTTCGAATAATGCATTTATTTTTTGATCACTTGTTATTATATAAAAGGTTCATCATCTTCATCTCAAGGAACATTGTGTTCTGGTTCATTTGGAAACAAAACTATTCCTTTATCATTGTTTAATAAAAAATCAAAACCTTGCTTGCCTTCTTTTGATCTATCATAATGTTTATATAAATTCTTGTAATAAAAATTATCAATTACATTCTTAATTTCTTCATTAGTTGGGTCACTAAAATCAATTTCAATTTTTGGTGCTTCATTTTTTATATTATTTATAAGATTATTGTTAGTGTTAATTGAATCAACTGAGTCTAGTTTAATTGCATTCTTAATTAATAGATCTTTAATTGGTTTATTTTGTTTTATTAAGTCTGTAAGAACTTCTTTTGAATGATGTTTCTTTAAATCTTCATAAACAATTTTAATATTATCGCCAAACTGTTGATTTTTATCTTCATTTGGAGTTTCTGGTTTCTTTGGTTCAGCTGGTTTTTCTGGCTTCTTTGGTTCAATTGGTTTTTTTGGTTCTTCTGGTTTAGCAGGATTTGCACATGATAGAGCTATAATTGGTGTTGCCAAAACAGGCAAAAATCCTAAAAAAAAGTAATTTGCTTTTTTTCATTTTTTTTCCTTTCAATTTAGTATTTTTTATAATTATATGACCAACCAAAAAAAAATAGCGCTTTTTTTAAAGAAAAATCATATTTTAAATTAAAAATTTATGGCTAATTTAACTTACTATACACTTTTTTTCCATCACTTAATTTTTGTATAATATTTCTAATTTTAGGCTTAAAAAAACTAAAGTTTTATACTGTCATAAACCAATGCAAATAAAAACATAAATAATTCATTAATACATATTAATAAAAAACGCGATAAAAAAATGAAAGTCACAAATTAAGCTTAAATTAAACATAAAATAAATAGTTTATATATTAATATTTAAGAATTTTTTAACCGATATTTCATTTTTAAAAAATATATACTTTAATAATATATGTTATCGGCCTTGATTATACTCATTTTTTGTTTCACTAGAGGCATTTATAATAATTGATACACGAAATAAAATAATAAAAAACTCAAATCATTATTTGTGACTTGAGTCTAATTATTTTATTTTGCCTAATGTATTCTTATTTTTGGTTATTATCTAAATTTCCTTATTTAATTAGAATGTTCAATATTTTATTTTCAATATAAATAACTTTAATCACTTGCTTGTCTTTTAATCATTTTTTAATTGAATCAAGCTGCATTGCCTGCATAACAATTTCATCATTGTTCCAAATTGGTCGAATTTCTAACTGACCACGCAACTTTCCGTTAATTTGTACACCAATTTGCGGATTTTTTTCAATAATTAAATTAGTTTTGGCAATTGGTCATTTTTGGTAAAATATCGATTTTTCACCAATCATTTCCAAAAATTCTTCTGCTATATGAGGAGCGAAAGGTGAAAATAAAATAGCAAAGTTTTTAATAATTTCTAATGAATTAATTTTTTCAATATTCGCAAGAAAATTAATAAAGACCATAAACTTGCTTATTGCTATATTAAACTTATATTTTTCAATATTTTCACTAATATCCAAAATAAGTTGATTAATATTGCTATCAAGTTCCTGATTTTCATCAGTTATATCAATGTTTTTTCTTAATTTATCAACAATAAGATAAATTCTATCGAGTCATTTTCTAATTCCGTTGAGAGAATCTGTATTTCATGACTTTGACTCAGTTAAGGGGCCCATAAACATCTCATATAACCTTAGGGCATCAGCACCATGTGATTCAACTAGACCATCAGGATTGATGACATTGCCAAGAGATTTTGACATTTTTTGTCCATCTGGTCCTAAAATTAAACCTTGGTTTATTAACTTTTGAAATGGTTCCTTGGTATTGACAATGCCTAAATCATATAAAAATCTATGTCAAAATCTAGCATATAATAAGTGTAATACGGCATGCTCTTGGCCGCCAATGTATAAATCCACTGGCAACCATTGATTAAATCTTTCCTTTGCTTCTTGACTATCAAGCGGTAAATATGTTCCGTCATCATTTTTTAAAATATAGGCCAGGAAATATCAACTAGACCCTGCTCATTGGGGCATTACATTAGTATCATGTCGATATATCTTATTATCAACTTCAACATATAATCAATCCTTAATGTTGGCAAGTGGTCCTTCTGTTGAGCCTGATGCTTTAATATTATTAACCTCAGGAAGTTTTACTAAATTATCAACTAAATAAATTTTATTATTTTCATCAAATAAAACCGGAAACGGTTCGCCCCAATATCGTTGACGTGAAAATACTCAATCTCTCAATTTAAAATTAGTTTTATTATCAACGACGCCCATCGCATTTAATTTATGATAAATAACTTCTGTTGCTTGTGCTTTTTTAAGGCCGTTTGCGATATCAGAATTAATATGTTTAGAATCGTCAACAAACGGTAACTTCTCCGCTTCTAATACTTGTTTAATAGTTAGATTATATTTTCTTGCAAACTCATAATCCCTGGCATCATGAGCAGGAACAGACATTATTGCTCCTTCGCCATAACTCATTAAAACATAGTCAGAAACTCAAACCGGAATATTTTCATTTGTTAGGGGATGACTAACATATGCCCCAGTGAACAAACCTGTCTTGTCTTTATTAAGTTGCGTTCTTTCAAGGTCGTTTTTTGTTTTTGTTATATTTATATAATCGATAATTAATTTCTTATATTCATCTGTACAAATTTCTAAAAGCAATGGATGCTCAGGACTAATAATAATCGATGAAACACCATAGATAGTATCTAATCTGGTTGTGAAGGTTGCAATATTTTTCTTTGAATTTTTAAGATTTCATCTAACAATATGACCTTGTGATTTTCCGATTCAATTTTTTTGTAATAATTTTAAACTTTCGGGTCAATCAAGGCTATCCAATCCCTCTAGGAGTTTATCAGCATATTTAGTGATCTTTAGGACTCATTGCTTCATCGGCTTCTTGACGACAGGAAAATTACCGCGCTCCGAAACTTTTTGCCCGTTAATTTCAATAATTTCTTCGTTGGCCAATACTGTGCCCAATCCTTCGCATCAATTAACGTCAATTTCCTCAATTGAAGCAAGTCCATGCTTATATAATTCCTTAAAAATTCATTGAGTTCAAATATAAAACTTGGGATCAGTAGTATTAATTTCTTTATCATAATCATATGAAAATCCCATTAGTTTTAATTGTCTACGAAAGTTATTAATATTTTTTATTGTGAAGGGGGCTGGGTGGTTTCCGGTCTTAATTGCATATTGCTCAGCAGGTAACCCAAAAGCATCTCAGCCAATTGGATGCAATACATCAAATCCGTTTAATCTTTTGTAACGTGAAATTATATCTGTTGCAGTATAGCCTTCAAGATGTCCAACATGTAAACCAGACCCCGAAGGATATGGGAACATATCAAGAATATAGGCCTTTTTATTGCTTTTTTTTGTTGTCTTAAATGATCTATTTTGTTCTCAAAAATCTTGTCATTTTTTTTCTATTAGTTTATGGTTATACATGTTATTAATTTTACATTAATATCTTTTTTTGCAAATATAATGTTGTTTAATTTCTTGCAAAAAACATTAGCACTGTTTTTATATAAATTATTGTAAAATTTAATATATTATTTTTAACTGTAATACAACAAAACAATAAAGGAAAAAATATGGCTGAAGAAAGTAAAGATTATAAAGACACATTATTAATGCCACAAACAGAATTCTCAATGAAAGCAAATCTTGCTGATAAGGAAATTATCTTCCAAAAAAAATGAGAAGATGAACAACTATATCAAAAAATTTTAGCTTCCAACAAAGGGAATAAAACATTTGTTTTGCATGATGGACCTCCATATGGGAATGGGAATATTCATGTTGGTCATGCGTTAAATAAAATCCTTAAGGACATAATTGTACGATTCAAAAATATGCAAGGCTTTTATGCTCCATTTACACCCGGCTGAGATACTCACGGGCTTCCTATTGAACACAAAATGTTAGTAGAACGAAAAATGACTGCAAAAGATTTTTCAGTTGTGGAACTAAGAAGAGCATGTGAAGAGTATGCCCTAAGTCAGGTTGCAAAACAAATGGAACAATTTAAAAAGCTTTCATTGCTAACTGATTTTAAAGAAATTTATGTTACTTTAGATAAAAGATTTGAAGCACAACAATTAAGACTTTTTAAAAAAATGCTATTTGATGGTTTGATATACAAGGACCTAAAACCAATATATTGATCGCCTTCTTCACAATCTGCCCTAGCAGAGGCTGAAGTTGAATACGCAGACCATATTTCACCATCAATATTTGTTGCCTTCAAGATTACAAAAGGCAATAATATTGTTTGTAAGGATGAAAAACTAATTATATGAACAACTACTCCGTGAACATTAATTGCAAATTCAGGTGTAGCTATCAATTCAGAATTTGAATACATCAAAATAAAAGTTAATAATATTACTTACATTTTAGCCGAAGGCCTAGTTGAATCAGTTGCTCAACAATGTAAATGAGAAAAATATGAAATTATTGGAAGCAGTTTCAAAGGTAAAAACTTATTAGGAATAAAATACGAAAGTCCAATTAATAAACTAATTTGTCCAGTCGTTGAGGGACACCATGTTACACTTGAAAATGGGTCAGGATTAGTCCATATGGCGCCTTTATTTGGCGAAGATGATTTTATTATTGGAAATAAAAACAACCTTGAAAAAATTATGCACGTCAATGATGATGGGACATTAAATGAAAAAGCACTTCAATTTAAGAACATTTTCTATGATGATGCTAATCCATTAATTGGTAATTTCTTAGAGGAAAATAATTTATTGCTTGGATTCAAAAAGATAAAACACTCATATCCTCATGATTGAAGAACCCATCTTCCAATTATGTATCGCGCCACTCCTCAGTGATTTGTATCCGTTAAAAAGGTTAAAGATAAAATTCTAAATGAAATAAATAATGTTAAAACATATAACGAGTGATCAAAAAACCGTCTTGAATTAATGCTTGAAAATCGCGATACTTGATGTATTTCAAGACAACGAAGTTGAGGTGTTCCTATTATTGTTTTTTATGACAAAAACAAAAATCCAATATTGGAAGAAGAAATATTTGACTATGTCATAAATCTTATAGAAAAACATGGCTCAAACATATGATATGAAAAAACAGCAGATGAATTATTACCTGAAAAATATCAAAAACTTGGATACACTAAGGAAAATGATATTATGGATGTTTGATTTGATTCAGGATCAACTTCACTAGGCGTTAAACCGGCTGCTATTGAGGCGCCATTTGACTTATATCTTGAAGGTTCAGACCAATATCGTGGTTGATTTAATAGCTCAATGATAAATTCGGTTGCTTGAAGAAATAAAAGTCCCTTTAAGTCATTTCTATCGCATGGTTTTACCCTCGATGGCAAGGGGCGCAAGATGTCTAAATCATTAGGAAATACAGTTGACCCGCTAGAAATAGTAAAAAAATATGGTTCAGATATTTTAAGATTATGAGCTGCAAACTCTGAATACACGGCCGATATTACAATTGATAATAAGATTTTGGAACAAAATGTCGAAATTTATCGTAAATTAAGAAATACAATCAAATTTATGCTAGGAGCACTATTTGACTTTGATTTTAATTATGTTAGTCTTGAATCTATTCATGCATTAATGTTTGAAAAAATAAATAACTTGGAAGCTAAAATTCTATCCTTTTATGAAAATTATAAATTTGTAAATGTTATTAAAGAAGTAAATAATTTTATCATTGATTTAAGTTCTTACTACATCACAATTACAAAAGATATTTTATATCTAAATAAACAAGATAACTATGAAAGAAGACAAGTTCAAACCGTTTTTGCCAAAACCATTAAAACTTTATTGCAAATACTTGCTCCTATACTTCCAACAACTATGGAGGAAGTATATCAATATTATAACGAACCTAATAAGCAAGAATCTGTACACTTATTAAAATGAAATCTAAATAAAACTTTTTCAACAAAGCTAAGCGATAAATGACAAGAATTTTTTGATCTAAAAGACGAGGTTTATAGATTAATTGAAGAAAAGATTAAATTGCAAGAAATTAAGAGACAAAACGAGGCATTTGTAACTATTACAACTAAATCAGAATTCATAAAATCATTACCACTAGCTAAATTACTAATGATTGCTAAATTGACCATCGGAAACGAAATGAAGGTTGAAAAACGCGAATCATATAAATGTCTAAGATGTTGAAATCACTTTGAAAAAGATCAATTTAGTTTTAAAAATGAAATTTGCTTTAGATGCGAGGAGGTTATTGATGCAAGAAAATAAAAAGGAAAAATACTTTTCAAAAGAATATTGAAGAACAAATTGAAAATTCATTCTTGTTAACATAGCAATTTTTTTGGGAGCATTATTTATTTTCTTATTAATAGACCAACTTACAAAGGAATATATTTTTAGATGAAAAGATAAAAGCATTTTATCTCCAGATCTAGACTATGAAATCGGCAACAAATTTATAATCTTTAAATCAGTTTTTCACGCTGGCACTACTTTAGGTTTTTTTGAAAGCAATTTGCCAGTCTTGCACACATTTAGTTTTGCCATTATTTTAGGTTCACTATGAGGCGTAACTTTTGTTAGAGAAAAGCATTCAATATGCATAACTATTTTTCTTGGTTTAGTAAGTGCTGGATCTATGGGTAATATGATTGATAGATTTATATTCGGTGGCGTAAGAGATATTATGAATTTTCCGTGAGCAAACCAAGGAGTTTTAAATTTTGCTGATATTTGATTAGTTTTAGGAGCAATAAGTGTGGTTTTATCGATTGTAACCATACATTGAATAAAACATTATAAAAAGAACAAACTAACAAAAGACGAAAATAAGGTTTAACTAAACCTTATTTTTTTCGCTCTTTTTTCATATATTTGTTATATTTCCAAGTTTATAAATTAAAAATTTATAGGGAGGAAAAATGAAAAAATTAAGTGAAAAAGAATGTGATGAAATTGCTGGCGGATTTGCTATATCAGCCTTAATTACTTCTATATTAGGAGCAATTCCAATAATCACCTCAGCAATAAGCTCTACCGTAGGTCTAATAAGATCAGTAAATTCTTCAAAGGGCGAAATTAAAACTAAAGATTTCAATGCAAAATGGGAAGACACTGATAATAACATTGGCTTCAATGTTGGCTTTCATTACTGCTTGTAAATAAAAAACTAGGAAACTTTCCTAGTTTTTTATTATTAATCTTCTTTTTTGAAATAAGTACTTATTTTTTTGATTTTTCTAATATCTTGTTAAATCTTTCTACACGACCACGTGCCTTAACGTCTGTACGATTTCCGGTGTAGAATGCATGACAATTAGAGCAAACATCTAAAGATACTTTTTCAGCGGTTGAACCAAAAATAAAATCTGTGCTACACGATGAACATGTTGCATGAATTTCAGAATATTTTGGATGAATTTCCTTTTTCATAGAATATGCTCCTTATATATTATTTATTGAAGTTAATTAACTAGCAAAAATTATAACATAAAAGCGTTATTTTTACTCATTAATATTTTTTCATTTTCACTCAACAACTTCTGGCATATCGTAGCCAAATTCATGAATATATTCATTATGTTCTTGTATTTTTTTGTTCATTAAATCGATAAAATTTTGTTCCTTAGAACCATATAATTTCTCTATTGCATCTTTAGCAATGTGGTATCTATCCATTTCACTTAATTGTCTGATATCAAAACTAGTTGTTATATCACCATTTTCACGATAACCATGAATAATTAAATTGTGATTTGTTCGATCAAAGAAAATATCTCTTATTAAACCTTCAAATCCATGGAAAGAAAACACAACTAGTTTATCTCTTGTAAATGCTTTATCAAATTCCTCGTCACTAATTCCACGTGGATCGATCTTAGGATTTCTTAATTTTAATAAATCAACAACATTAATATACTTGATTTTAAGCTTAGGAAAATGACTATGAACAATAGAAATTGCTGCTAGTGTTTCTAGGTTCGGTTCAACACCAGAGGATGCAAAGACAATATCAGGCGTTTCTGTTTCCTTAACATTTGAAGCTCAATCAATAACCTTATAGCCTTTTTCAACAAGTTCTTTTGCTTCATCGATATTGAAAAATTGTTCTCGCGGTTGCTTAGAAGCAACAATTAGATTGATAACATTTCTTTCAGTTAATGATTTTTCCATAACAGCCAAAAGTGTATTAGAATCTGCAGGCAAATATTCTCTTATTAATTCAGGACGTTTGTCGGCAAGATGGCCTAAAAGGCCAGGATCTTGGTGCGTATAACCATTATGATCTTGTTGAAATGCTGTTGAAGTTGCAATAATATTTAGAGATGGATAATCATTTCTTCATTTCAATTCTAAAGACTTCTTTAATCACTTCATATGCTGAGTTAACATTGAATCGATAACCCGTAAAAATGATTCATATGAAGCAAAAAAACCATGGCGTCCAGTCAAAACATAACCTTCTAAAAAGCCTTCAGCCTGGTGCTCACTTAATTGTGAATCAATAATTCTACCAACAGGACCAACAAATTCATCATATTTGTCCGAATATTCCTCTAATCATTGACGCTTAGTAACTCTAAAAAGTTCAAATAATCTATTTGATTTTGTTTCATCAGGACCAAAGACCCTAAAATTATCAGGATTTTTTGTTACAACATCAGCCATATATTTTCCTAGTTCAACCATATCCTGCCCTTTATTTTTACCAGGATATTCAACATTAGTAGCAAATTTTTCTCATGGAGATAAATCTAGATAGCGTGAATTGATTCCTCCGTTTGTTATTGGATTTGTTGCCATTCTTTGCTTACCTTTTGGAGCCAGGTTTTTAATTTCGGCTAGAATAGTTCCGTTTTCATCAAAAAGTTCTTCAGGTTTATATGATTTTAGTCACTTTTCTAACTCTTTAATGTGAGTAACATTAAAAGCACTAACAGGCAAGGGCACTTGATGTGCTCTAAAACTGCCTTCAATTGCTTGTCCATCTCAATCTTTTGGACATGTCCAACCTTTCGGGGTTCTAACAACTAGCATAGGCCATAATGGTCTTGTTACATTATTTGGCCCGACTAATTCTGCCTTAGCCTTAATATTTAGAATATCTTCAATAGCTTGATCCATGATTTTAGCCATTTCTTGATGAATTTCAACACTAGTTTTATTGCCACTTCATTCAAAGAAATATGGCTTTCAACCTAAACCTAAAAAATATTGTTCAATTTCCTTTTTTGGTTTTCTTGCTAAAAGAGTTGGATTAGAAATTTTCCCACCATTTAGATGAACGATAGGAAGAACAACACCATCATTCACTGGATTAATAAACGAATTTGAAAATCATCCAGCACAAAGGGGCCCAGTTTCAGCCTCACCATCACCTATAACCGCAGCTACAATCACACCAGGATTATCCAATATTGCTCCTGTTGCATGCGATAATGAATAACCTAACTCTCCACCTTCATGAATTGATCCAGGTGTTTCAGGAGCAGCGTGACTTGCTGTTCCACCAGGAAATGAAAAACGCTTGCACATTCGTTGTATCCCTTTTTCATCCTGTGAAATTTGGGGATAAATTTCTGAATAAGAACCATCCAAATATGAGTTAGATATCATGACTTGGCCGCCATGTCCAGGACCCTCTATATAAAACATATTTAAATCATATTTATTAATAACACGGTTTAAATGGGTATAAATAAAATTTTGTCCAGGAATTGTTCCTCAGTGACCAATAGGATATAATTTAATATCATCTTTTGTTAATTCTTTTTTTAATAATGGATTGTTTCTTAAATAGATTTGAGCAACACTTAAATAATTAGCTGCTCTAAATCACTTATCCATTAATTCAAAATATTCTTTTTTATCAAAATTACTATTCATATTCCTCCATAATATATTTTTGCAAAAAATATAGTAATAATATTTTACATCAATTTATTAAGAAGTAAAGGGGTTAATAGCTAATCATACATAAAAACAAAAAATGCCCTACAATAAACATAGTCATTTTTTTAAAAACACATTTTATTGTCAATTTCTCCAAAAAAGCGTATGTCGAGTTTCTTGATTTAATGACAACTGTAATCTTTTTTGTTATATCAATTTATTATAATTTTCTACAATAGTTTTTAGTTATAAAAAGCCATTTTTTTAACATATGTTTAATAACTAAATCTAGATCATTTACTGAAAATAAATTTTAATTGAGAATTTTATTTGTTTTGTGATGAATTACAACTGATAAATAAATATAATTTAATTTTTTGATGTTTCAATATATGAAACACAATGTTTGGCGTATCTCTATTACAATTTCTTTTTTTACATAATCAATAAACAAAGAACTCAAGCCTCTTATTTCTTCTTCTTTTTTTCTTTTAGCTATTTCCTATTAGCAACTAATTAAAAAAATCCAAGCACAAATGTGACTGGATTTTTTATCTATGTTCAACAAAAGCAAGTAATTTTATAATCCTAATTCTTCATCAGTCGGAATATCTAGATTTGAACCAACATAAGCAAAAATTTCGGGACTTTGTTTTAAATATTTACCATCTAAAATTCTTTGAACAGATTTTATCGTATCTTCCAACGAAACATAAACACCGGGAGATTTTGTAAAGTGTTCAGTCATAAAGAAGTTTTGAGTAAAGAAATTTTCCAATTGAAGAGCCTTTTTAACTGTATTCTTACTTTGTTCATCTAATTCATCAAATCCTAGAATCAAAATAACATCTTCAAGGTCTTTATATGCTTTTAAAATTCTTTTTGTTTCTATGATAGCGTCAAAGTGTGCTTTACCAATAATTTTTTCATCAACAGAGTGTGATGAAGAAGCTAGAGGGTCAAAAGCAGGGAAAATATTTTTTGAGGTTTGATTACGCGATAAAACAAGATTACCATCAAGGTGGTTAAATACTGCAACGGCTGATGGATCACTTAAATCATCCATTGGCAAGAAAATAGTTTGGAATGATGTTATTGATCCATTTTTGTTTCTAAATAATCTATTTTCAACATTAGCAACATCTGATTCTAATGTAGATTGATAACCACCTACAGAAGGTTTTTTACCCAATGAAGCAGAAACCTCGTTTTCAGCCTGAATAAAACGATAAATATTATCAATAAATAATAAGACATCATCTTTTTCATAATCTCTTAAATATTCGGCAGCTGTAATACCAATTGGTACAATCGACATTCTAGCTCCTGGTGATTCATTCATTTTTGAAATATACATTACTGAATTCTTCATTAAATTTGATGATTCTAACTCATCAAATAATTCAATAGCTTCACGTGATCTTTCTCCGGAACCAATAAAAATATTTGAAGTCTTTGTTGATTTTTTATTAACATTAAAAATAATTTCCTTCATTAAAACAGTTTTACCAACACCGGCGCCACCAAATATACCCAATTTATATCCTTTAATAATTGGCATAAAGAAGTCAATTGCCTTAATTCCTGTTTCAACTATTTCTAGATTACTCTCTAGATAGCGATCGTTGTTAATAATTGAATTCATTTCAATATATATAGGTTTTGTTCCACGTTTTTCAAGTAACGGTTTTCCCTCAAATGAATAGATATTATTTTTGGAACCTGAACCAACTGGAACCATAAAACTTTGTTTGGTATTAATAATTTCATCATTGATGTTAATTTCTTTTGAAGAATAGATAATAATAGCTCTAATTGTTTCCTCATCAATAATTCTTTTTACCAATAAATAAGTTTTGCCGTCATTCGTTGTTAGTAATTGATTAACTAATGGCAACTCTTTTTTATTAAATTTAACTTCAATAATGTCAGATCATAATTTAACTATTTTTCCCATTATTTATCTCCTAACTTTTTAGCAACTAATTCTAAATATTCCTTACTAAATTCAACAAACTCATGTTCATATTCAACATCTCATCCTAAATTTAAATAATCTGAATATTGTTTTAAAGCATATGCAAAAAAGTTTTTCATAATCTTATCATCATAATCTGTACTTGTTTGCATAGTATTATAAGCATTTTTAGCTTCCTGATTTGTTTCAATTAAAAGATCGATAAATCTTAGCGCTTTTTCTTCATCCTTAATCCCATGTAATATAGTTCATGAAATTAGTTTAGACATCAATAAAACAAATTTATTCGAATATAATGTATATCCTTTTTGGATAAACATCTTATCAATCATTTTTCCTTTGTACAATAATGTTGCGGTTTCTTTATTCAATTCATAATCAAGAGCAGCAAGCTTTAAATGTCTCTTATATTGTTTAAAGATTTTACCTACTTCTGAAGCTACTTTTGACATAATTCTATTTTGTACTGATGAACCAGTTCTTGAAACTGATAAATTAATATTGATAGCCGGTAAAACACCTTGAGAAAATAAGTCAGCGCTAGTTACAATTTGACCATCAGTAATTGATATAACATTAGAAGAAATTAATGAAGTTATATCGCCATCAATAGTTTGTAAAATTGGCAAAGCAGTAATTGTTTTTCTATTTTTAAATGAACCAGCACGTTCTAATAATTGTGAATGAGCAAAAAATATGTCGCCGGGCATTGCTTCCTTACCAACAGGCTTATCAGTTAATAAAGCAATTTCTCGAATAATATTAGCATGCTTTGTTAAGTCATCAAATATAATAACAACATCATCAGTTAATGAAATGTTTTCAGCATGTGCCATACCTACATACGGAGCTAGATATTGCTCGTATGCACTAGTAGCAGGCGCATCAACAATAATAGTATTTTTTAAAGCGTCATGTTCTTTTAAGGTATTATAAATTTTAGATATGCTTTCTCTTTTTTGTCCAATTGCAACATAAACACACTTGGTATTGGTTTTTGCTTGATTTAAGATAACATTAATTGCTATGTGAGTTTTTCCGGTTTGTCTATCCCCAATAATTAATTCACGTTGTCCTTTTCCGATAGGAATTAATAAATCTATTGATGTGAATCCTGTATATAGTTGCTCATTTAATGTTTGAACACTCATTAATTGATGAGCAAGTTTAAATGTGGCACTTTCAGGATCATTTTTTTGTTTTTCAACAGCAAGCTTTTTAGGTAAAACAACATCACCAAAAATATCGACTACATTTCCAAAATGTTGTTTTGAAGTAAATACATCACGCTTTTGGGTAGCGATTATTGTATCATTAATTTTTAACTCTTTATTTTCATTATTAGCTAATAAAAACGCGTGATCATTTGTAGCACTAATAAGAATTAATTTAATATTTGTATCTCTTTCGCAAACAAATTGTTGTCCTTGTTCATAAGGAAATTGTCCTGATACTTCAACAATATAACCAAAAATAGAAATTATCTTGGGATTTTTATTTGGTTTAGCATTACTATTTTCCATTTTCTTCTCCTTTATTATTCATAAAATAACTTTTTTTAATATATAACTTCAAAATTCCTGCTATGTCTGAGAAATATAAAATAATGTTAGGCAAGAATTCAACATAATATCCATCTTTTATTAGGTCCTTAAGAATCTCATTATATAATTTTTCGAAGTCATTATTTCATTCAAATTCTTCATTATTCGCATAAATTAATGGAACTTTTTTATAAATGCTAAATATAGCGTTTTCTTCGAAGTTAACAATAAAATTGGCAAATTTTATAGGTAGATAATCCATAAGTGATTTCTTAATTCTCTCTAGAAAGTCAATTACACGGGAATCCTTTGTATTAAAATTACCTTTAAATAAAATAGTTGAAATAAGTTTATTAAAATCAATTAATTTAATTTCATTTTGATTTTTTTGATCTTCAAACCAGAACAAAATTCTATCTTTATTTCCATCTATTAATATAGATTTTTTTTCAGGCATTTTTCTCCTTAAAATAAGTTAAATAATAAAACAACATTATTATAACCATAATTTCCTAATAATTTAGGAATTGATAATAAAAAAATAATAGCAAAGCCATTATTTTTCTACAATAGGATATACTGAAGCAAATTTTCTATTAATTCTATTTTCGAATTTTACAATACCATCTATTAAAGCAAATAATGTATCATCTTTTCCTTTGCCTACGTTATTGCCAGGAAAGATTTTTGTTCCTCTTTGTCTATAAATAATGCTTCCGGCTGTTACAAATTGTCCATCAGTAGCCTTAACTCCTAATCTTCTACCAGCCGAGTCTCTACTATTCGAGGTTGTTCCACCAGATTTCGTATGTGCCATGTCTTATTTCTCCTTAATTTCTGTAATTTGAACTTTTGTATAAGGTTGACGGTGACCTAATTTACGTTTATGAGTTGATTTAGCATTGTGTCTATAAACAACAATTTTCTTTGCTTTCCCTTGTTTTTCAATGATACCTAAAACAGAAGCAGCTTCTAAATATGGAGTTCCAATTTTATTTTCGACTGCTAAAACTTTATCAAAAACAACCTTGTCCCCTGCATTTCCATCGATTTTTTCGATATAAATAGAATCGCCTTTTTTAACGATTAATTGTTTACCACCTGTTTCGATAATTGCAAACATTTAAAATCTCCTTATATTTTGTCACATCTTTGAGGTACTTTTAAAAAGTTTAAAAACCTGTTTAGAATGGTTACTCTATAAGTAACTTGATTATTTTACCACAAATTTGCGTATATTTCGGCAAAATAAAAAAACAAGGAAATTATTCCTTGTCCTTATTCTAATTAATTATTCGTAATCTATTTTATTATCATCAAATTCTTCTGATTCATTATCATCAGTCTCAAAATCTTCATTGTCATAAAAATCATCAGCAAAGTCATTAACAAAGCCTTTATCGCTAAGACCTTCTTCGTCATATTCTTGTGTCAAAGTATCTAAATCAATCATATTTTCATCGCCTAATTCAATATCGTCTTGTTCTTCATTTTCATCAAAATTTGTAAAGTATTTAATCGATGGTTTAATATCGTATTTAGAATGTTCTTCAAATGAATATAATGCAGTTCCTGAAGGGATTTTCTTTCCAACAATAATATTTTCTTTTAGACCACTTAAATTATCTGTTCTAGAAGAAATGGCAGCATTAACAAGAATTTTCGAAGTTTCTTGATATGAAGCGGCAGCCAAAAACGAATCAGACAACAGCGGAACTTGTTTAGCACCTTTAATAACAACACTTCCATATGCTGGAATTTTGTTTTGGGATAATAATAATGAATTTTCTTCTTGATAATCAAAGATATCAACAATAGCACCAGCAAAGAATTTTGAATCTCCGGGATCACTAATAACAATTTTAGACATCATTTGTCTAATAATAATTTCAATATATTTATCACTAATAGCAATACCTTGAATACGATAAATTCTTTGAATTTCTTTTAGTAAGTAATTTTGGACTGTTCTAACATCAGTTAGTGCTAATAACTCTTTTAGAATAATTGGACCTTCTGAAAGCTTTTGGCCGACTTTAACATCATCACCAATAGAAACTCTTAATTTCTTATTAGTATTAACTAAAATAGATCTAGTTTCAATTTGATTTTTATTATTCAGAATTTCGATATAAACAACATAATCGTTATCAGATTTTTCAAGTTTTTCAATATCAACTACAATACCTTGATATGGCGAAATTGTTGCTGGTCTACCTCATGGTTGTTCATGAGCATCAATTAATTCAATTAATCTAGTAAAACCGCCAGTAATATCTTCAACACCAGCAACCCCACCAGTATGGAATGTACGCATAGTTAGCTGTGTACCAGGTTCACCAATTGATTGAGCAGCTATGATACCTACTGCTTCACCAATATTAACAACACGGTTTGTTGCTAAGTCTTTACCAAAACACATTTTACATACACCATTACGAGTATTACATCCAAGGATCGATCTAATTTCAACTTCTTCAATACCAGCATCAATAATTTTTTGTGCTATCTTATTAGTAATTAGGATGTTTCGGCTACAAATCAAATTACCTTCTTTATCATAAATTGGCTTATTTGAAAATCGACCAATTATTCTTTCTTTTAGAGATACAATAATTTGTTTTGTTTTAGTATCAATGATATTTCTAGCTAAAAATCCATATTCCGAACCACAATTTTCTTCTCTAACCACAATATTTTGAGCAACATCAACCAATCTTCTTGTTAAATAACCCGATTTAGCAGTATTAAGTGCAGTATCAGTAAGACCTTTTCTAGCACCATGGGTTGACGAATAGAATTCAAATGCGGTTAGGCCCTCGATAAATGATGACTTAACGGGAACTTCAACGGTCGAACGAACAACCCTATCATTTTTAGCATCAGCTTTAGTGGTTTTTGTATTGTTAGCCATCAGTCCACGCATACCAGCTAATTGAACATAGTTCGAAATGTTTCCACGAGCACCTGAGTTAATCATAGTGATAACTGGGTTTTGTGGATTTTCTTTGATGATTGTTTGCAATTCTTGTTGGATTTTATCTTTGATTTCAGCTCATTTTTTAATAGTTAACGAGTATCTATCATCATCAGTTATATAACCTAATTTGTAATAGTTTTTTAATTTAGCAATATATTCATCACCTTCAGCGATATATTCTTTTTTCTTTTCAGTTTCTAAAATATCCGAGAAGGAAATAGAAATACCTGAAGTAGTTGAATAATCAAAGCCAAGTTGTTTAATATCGTCAAGAATAGAAGCAACAATATTTGTATATTTAAATCAAACCTTGTCTAACAATTTAGCTTTCTCTTTAGCACTTAATGGAATATGAATTTGTCCGCGGTATCTCTCTTCATTTTCTAAATTTAATTTTTGTTTTTCTTCTAAAACAAATTCAGTCAATAAATCTGCATGTTCTCTTTCAAGATTTTGGCCCTTGTAGGTTTTTAATTTTAGAAATTCTAAAACAATATCTGAATCTTGCAAATCATTAATTTTATCAATAACGCTAGCAACTTCCGCTATGCTTATTGTTGCAACATAGTTATCAAACATGTAACGAATAATCTTGGCAATATTCTTTTTATTAAAGGCATCTAGCAATGGTAAGGTCTTAATATATTCAGGAATATTTATACCAGCTTTAACTACATATGTTTTATTAAACTCATTCTTATATTCCTCTAAATTAATTGCCTTTATTACTTTATTATCAAAGATAAAAGGAAAATCTTTTGGAAACACATTATTAAAAATAAATTTACCAACTGTTGAAATAACATAAAGTTGTTGATTAATTGTATTTTTATTAAATATTTTAGAGTTTTTTACCTCTTCAGCAGGTAATGCTACCCTTGCATGTAAAGAAACTTTTTTAGCCTCAAGGTTCCTTATCATGTGATCATAATTGTCAAAGACTCTTCCTTCGCCCTTAGCATCTTTTTGTTCAATTGTTAAATAATATAAACCCAAAATCATATCTTGTGAAGGATTAATAATAGGTTCTCCATCCTTAGGACCTAGAATATTTTTATTGGCAAGCATCAATTCACGACTTTCCAATAATGATTGTTCCGAAATAGGCACATGAACAGCCATTTGGTCACCATCAAAATCGGCATTAAAAGGGGTACATACTAAAGGGTGTAATCTTATGGCCTTTCCTCTAACTAAAACCGGTTCAAATGCTTGAATAGACAAACGGTGAAGCGTAGGAGCACGGTTAAGAAGTACTAATTTTCCTTTAATTGCTTCAGCAACATGAGGTCAAATAATTGGATTTTGATCTTCAATTATTTTCTTAGCATTTTTAACAGTTGTTGCAACCTGTTGATCAATTAAACGAGCAATAATTCATGGCTCAAATAATTTTGCAGCCATCTCTCTTGGAATACCACATTGATGCATCTTTAAATTTGGCCCAACAACAATAACAGAACGGCCAGAATAGTCTACACGTTTTCCAAGTAAATTCTGTCTAAAACGTCCTTTTTTACCTGTTAGTGCATCTGAAATAGATTTAAATGGACGATTGTCCTTTGATAAAACAGGGTTAGGGGTTCTTCTTTGATTATCAATTAAAGCATCGACGGCTTCTTGAACCATACGTAATTCGTTTTGCGTTACGAGTTCAGGAGCATCTTTTTCTTGTCATTCTTGTAAACGATTATTTCTAATAATAACTCTACGATATAGCTCATTTATATCACTTGTTGAGTGTCTACCACCATCCAATTGAATTAATGGTCTAAGATCAGCCGGAATAACTGGTAAATTGTAAATTAGCATATTTGTTGGCGATTGTTTTGATTCAATAAACGCGTTAATAACTTGCAATCTTTTATATAATTTTTCCCTATTTTGTTTAGTAGTAGTTGCAAACTTTTCGGGATTTTTAGATTCTTGTAAATTGAGCTGATTAATTTGCTCTGTTACATAAGCTTTTTCAGCGACTAGATCTAAATTCTTCAATAGATACTCAATAGCTCTTGCCCCAGTCATAATTTTTGCATCTGAGTAATGTTGGATGATATCATTTAATTCATAAAAGTCAATTCCATATTCTTGACCAATTTTTGAAGTAGCTTTTTCAACCAATTGCTCAATTGTTTCTGAAATTTCATCATAAGCTTCTTTATGATCTGGATTTTTTGGATCAAATCGTGTTAATAATTCATCCAATGCTTCTTTATATATAACAGCAGCATCATTGATTTCGATTATTAAGTTTTTAGGTAATGATTTAAGTCCACCATCTTCTACAACAATATGATTTTTATAATAAATAAGATTTTCAAGTTCCTCTCTTCTAACTGTTTCAGATGAATTTTGACTCGAAATTCTTAAACCTAATAATTTATAAATAATTGAATGGTCAACCTTAAAAAACCAAAAATGAACAACAGGGCTATTTAACTTAATATGCCCCATATGATTTCTACGTGCTATTTTAGGCAAGATTTGAACATTTTCTTTACGACACAAATCAGTTCTTGTACAATATGAACCTTCATTTATTTTCTTATATTTATAACCACAAGTAGGACAACGATAATCTATCATTGGTCCAAAAATAATTTCATCAAACAAACCACCACGTTCAGGTTTATATGATTTATAGTTAATAGTTTCTGGTTTTGTAACTTCCCCATGCGATCAAGATTCAACATCCTCAGGAGTAGCTAATGATAAAGAAATTTTTCTAATTTTTGATTCATCTAATAAATCGAATTTTGCATTGTTTTTCATTATTCTGCTCCCCCATCTCAATCTTGTTGATATTTAGTATCAATTCTTTCATATTCAAGCTCATTTTCTTCTCGTGAATCATCATGAGTTTCAAGTTTGATGCACAAACCTCTTAGTTCATATGCCAAAACATTAAACGACTCAGGCATACCTGGCTTTGGCAACTTTGTTTTTCTTGCAAGCGAGTTATAAAGCTGATTACGTCCATTAATATTATCTGACTTATATGTTAATAGTTCTTGTAATAAATTTGCTGCACCATATGATTCGATGGCTCATGTTTCCATTTCCCCGAATCTTTGCCCACCATTTTGCGACTTACCACCAAGCGGTTGTTGCGTAATTAATGAATATGGTCCAACTGAACGAGCATGCATTTTATCATCAACCATATGATATAGTTTTAAATAGTACATTATCCCAACCGATATTGGTTGATCAAATGGTTCACCAGTACGGCCATCATACACAACAGATTTACCTGATGGATTAATTTTTGCTTCTTCAAGAATTTCTTTAATTTGATTATGAGTAATTCCATCAAATGTTGGAGTAACAAATTTTGTATTTAATTTTTGCGCAGCTAAGCCAAGGTGCAATTCTAGAACTTGTCCAATATTCATCCGTGATGGAACACCTTGAGGGTTAAGAACAATATCCAATGGAGTACCATCTTCTAAATAAGGCATTTCCTCAACTGGTAAAACAACGGAAACAACGCCTTTATTACCATGACGACCTGCCATCTTGTCCCCAACTTTAATTTTTCTCTTTTGGGCAATTGAGACTTTAACAATCTTTTCAATACCGTCTTCTAAAACATCACCAAATTCACGACTTAAAACATCAACAGCAACAACTGTACCATTATGACCATGTTTAACTTTTAGTGATGTATCCTTTTTTGAAGCAGTCTTTTGTCCAAAGATAGCTCCCATCAGTTTTTCCTCAGGAGTTGGGTTTTCTTCACCTTTTGGCGATGTTCTACCAACCAAAATATCACCTGCAGAAACTTCAGAACCAACTCTAACGATACCATTATCATCTAAGAAACGCTTTGAGTGGTTTGAAACATTAGGAATATCAGTTGTTAAAATATCTTCACCGGCTTTTGAATGTCTAAATTGAATAGTTTGTTCTTCAATATGAATCGAAGTATAGACATCATCCTTAACTAGTCTTTCTGATAAAACAACAGCATCCTCATAATTAAAACCATGTCATGTTGTGAAACCGACCAAAACATTCTTGCCTAATGCCATTTCACCATTTTTCATTGATGGACCATCAACCAGTAAATCTCCAGTTTTAACACTTTGACCTACCTTAACTAATGGAACCTGATGAATTAAGGTACCTTGATTAGATCTCTCGAAAGTTCTTAAATGGTATTCATCTTTCTTATTACTTTCATCTCTCTTAATGATGATAACGTTAGCATCAACATAAGATACCACACCATCATATTTAGCAATAATGTTTGTTGAAGAATATTTAGCAATATCAGCTTCAACACCAGTTGCAACTAATGGAGCTTCAGGGAATAATACAGGTACAGCTTGACGTTGCATATTAGAACCCATTAATGCCCGGTTAGCGTCATCGTTTTCTAAAAAGGGAATAGCAGAAGCAGCAATTGAGGTCATTTGACGGTTTGAAACCCCAACAAAATTAACTTCATTAGCTGGGACTTCAAGATATTCATTATCACGACGAACCATTACCATTTTATCAACAATTATATCATTTTCAATATTGACGGTTGATTGCGCAAATGTATACCCAGCTTCTTCGATGGCTGTTAAATAGTGCGGACTTGAAAAATCTACCTTTTTGTCTTCAACCTTAAAATATGGCGATTTAATAAATCCGTATTTATCAATGTCTGCGAATGATGCAAGATTAAGAATAAGTCCAATATTTGGCCCCTCAGGAGTTTCGATTGGGCAGATTCTTCCATAATGGGTAGGGTGAACATCACGAACCTCAAATTGGGCGGTATCACGGTTTAGACCCCTTGGCCCCAGCGAGGTAATACGACGTTTGTTCGAAATTTCAGCTAACGGATTACATTGGTCCATAAATTGCGAAAGTTTTGATGTATTGAAAAATGATTTAAACTGGTTAAATATTGGTTTATTATTTGTTACATTCTTTGGCGTAATCTTTGATGTTTCCTTGGTTGAAATTCTTTCACGAGTATTTTTTTCTAATTTAATTAGACCGATTCTAAATTGATTTTGCAAAAGCTCACCAATAGTAACAATTCTTTTATTTACTAATGAGTCAGGATCATCATCGACACCAATATTAAACAATAAATTAAAATAGTATGATATTGTTGCAATTAAATCAGGAATTAGTAAAAAGTTTTCAGTTGAATTAGGATCATTACCTAGCACTTGAACTTTATTAATGTCATTTATCATGTCATTTTCTGTCGGATAAACTCATACCCTCGGAACAGATAAACGCAAAGCAAGTTTTTCATTTCCAGGCATATCCAATTGATTACCATATACTGAAGGATCAACATCAGGCAATTTTCACAAAGGAAGAATGCCTAATCTAAATTCCTCCGCAATCTTTCTTGCTATTTCTCAAGTAATTAACAAACCTTTTTCATACTTAACTTCACCATCCATATTAATGATATGCTCAGCTAAATAGGTGTTTACTAATCTTTCGGCGATATTTAACTTACGGTTCAAAGTAAAACGACCAGTTTCAGTTAAACTGTATCTTTTTTCATTAAAAATAGTTGATGGAATTAAATTACGGGCCGATTCGGCGGTCATTCTATCACCCTTTCTAATTAAGCGATATATTGTTTCCTGGGCATCCCTTGTAATTTCCTCATCAGTATTACCTAATGTTTTATCTTTTCGTAAAGTTTCATTTAATTCTGGAATATCACCAAACATTTTCTTAATACCTTTTTCAGTAAAACCAAGTGCTTTCAAAAAGGTAGATAATAAGAATGATTTATTTTTATCGATATGCACCTTAACGGTGTCCGGGTTAGATGAAGTAGTTTTGTGGTATATTTCAACTCATGAACCGACTTGAGGAATAATTTCAACTTTATTAAACAAGTCATTAGCCTGTTTATTTCTTACATTAACTCCAAAGTAAGCACCAGTTGAACGAATTAATTGAGAGACAATAACCTTTTCTGAACCATTAATGACAAATGAGCCTCCATATGTCATAATAGGAATTTCAGCAAAAACAACTTCAGCAGGTGTAACTTCACCTGTTTCTTCATTAACTTGTTTTAATTTAGCCTTTAACTTACCTTGATATGAAGAACCTTTTTGTTTTGCCTCTTTAATACACTCAAATTCAGTTTTATTAGGATATTCAAAAGTAGCAGAATTTTCAATATACTCAATCCTTACTTTTCCGCGTGATTCAATTGGATATATGTTTCTCAATTCCTCTTCAACACCTTTGGTTAAAAATTGTTCAACAGAGTCTCTTTGCATTTTTAAGAAATCAGGAGTATCGAATTTCTTTTGACTAATTGAATAATCTCTACGTTCGGTAACCGGTCCAAATTTTCTTAAAACATATTCTGGTTTTTTGTTCATATCTAACCTCATTTTTTGTTTAAATTTACTAAAATATACTCAAAGTATTTACAACAGTTTACACATACGCATGTATGCGCATTATTTATATTATATAAAAAACACAAAAACGGCTTTTTAAGCCAGTTTTTTATGTTATCTTTATTAGTCTAAAACTACTTCAGCCTTAACTTCAGCTAATTTAGCCTTTAATTCTTCTGCTTCTTCCTTCTTAACATTTTCTTTTAATAAGGCAGGTGCTGACTCAACCAATTTCTTAGCATCCATTAAACCTAAACCTAGTAAATCCTTAACTGCCTTAATAACAGCAAGTTTATTTCCACCGTCTGATTTTAATGTAACATTAAATGTTGTTTTTTCTTCAACAACTTCAGCAGAAGCTGGAGCAGCGGCAGCAACAACAGCACTAGGATCAATTCCAAATTCTTCTTTTAGTCCTTCTACAAGTTCCATAACTTCTTTAATATTCATTTCTTTCAATGCTGAAACGAATTCTTCTTTTGTTAATTTAGCCATATTTTTCTCCTTAAAATTTTATTTTATATTTTGATTATTAAGTTTTACATTTCCTTTTGTTTAACTAACTCGTTTAGACCAATTGCAAGATTTCTAATTGGTGCAAGCAATGAGTTTCCAAGAATCATAAGTGATTCTTCATATGAAGGAAGTTTTGAAATTTCTTCAAGATTTTTTGCATCAACAACTTTGTTTTCATAAATACCAGCGACCAATTGTAAGGCAGGGTATTCTTTTTTGAATTTAGCTAATGCTTTTAGTGTGATTAAGTCATCTTCATTAGCAAAAATAAATATATTTTGGCCAACAAGATAATCATTTAATGTTTTGTGTTCTGTCGATAATAAGGCTTGTTTAACTAAACGATTTTTATAAACTTTTATTAAAACGCCATACTTAGCCAATTCTCTACGAATTGCTTGCAACGAACTAACATCTAAAGTTTTATACATAGCAACATATAAAGCCTTAGACTGATTTAGGTTTTTAGAAATTTCATCAACCACTAAGACCTTAGCATCCCTTAATGCGCTCATTTCTCCTCCTATTTTAAATTATGTTTTTGCAATATCAATAGTCAAGCATACTCGGTAACTTATTAAGCGTTTGCCGTTACTGTCTTCATATATTGCAAAAGCATTATATCATAGAAAAAATAAAAATTTAATATCATTATCATAATTTTCCATTATTTAATATGTATTTATAGTATACAATATATTTTGACTCATTTTCTATTTTGATTATTTATATTTTAATAAGAGTCAAAACAAAAGTCAAGCGTTTTTTGGTGTTTGACTCTTCTATTTTTTCAATCTATTTGTAGCAAACAAAAAAATTGGAATGGAAACTTTTTTACAAAATACAAGGATTTTATTATGACAGGTAAAAATGCAGCAATTACATCTTTTATAATATATATTTTTTGCGCACTTTTTTTAACAATAGCCTTAGTTATGTTTTTGTTTTTAGCTTTAGTTAACATAAATCTAATTCTAATGAAGAAATATTTGAAGAAATATTTGTTATTTTACCTTTTTTACCTTTGGGACCAGCGTTGATATTAAATATTATAGGTTTAGTATTTTATTTTATAGCTATGGTTAAAACAGGTTTATCAGCAGCTAGAATATTAATGATAATCGGGTTATTTCTTCCACTTTTAGGATTAATAGGTTTAATTATTGCTATGACTGAACAAACAAATTTTAATAAAGCAAAAATTTATATAAATAATGGAAATTATTGTAGTTTATGTGGACAATTGTTACAAAAAAACAATCAAACAATACAAAATCCGCAAATCAACGCTCAGTAAGAGGCCACTATTATTAGAGAAGTAATACATGTTAGTGGTAATGATGCAAATCTAGAATAACAAAAATTAAAATAAACCTTAATACATAAATTATTAGGGGAAAAAATTTCATTTTTTCATTTTTCAGATTTTCTTAAGTTTTTGAGCAAAAATAAAAAGTGTAAAATTGACCATTATTTTCAAGCAAAACACACTTTTTGTTTTTTTATATACAATTTTTTACAATTTCTAAAATTTCATTATAAGTTTCTTCATTGCTCTTATTAATAGCGGGGTTAATAAATCTTTCTTCAATTATTTTCGCGTTTCTTAACTTAGTTAACTTATTACAGTCTTTTAAAAAAATCAATTAACTTAGTATTGGTTATTTTTCAATAAAACCTTGTTGATGATAGAATTCATTAATTTCAAATATTGTAAAATAAAACAATTAATGCAATGAAATTTAGTAAAAATGCCCTCGAATATGTTTTTCGGTTCAGATAAATATCGGTCAGATTTTTAGTGATTATTTCAATGTTTTGAGGTTTTCTTCAATTTGATATTGTTTGCGATAAACTAAAACAATTTCTTCAAGTTTAAGATCTTTTCTTGATGTTTCATAAACAAAATAACCATCAAATTTTTCATCTTCTTCGATTTTGCCTAGATCAAGAATAAAACTCATTTTTCAACTCTTTATTTAAGAAAATATCTAACAAAGATGCTTTTATTACACATCCTCAACACTATACAAATTCAAAAAAAGAAATGAGTTTATTATCCCATATGATATTTTACTTACTTCATAAGTCTATAGGAAATCATTTAGGTCAAAATCTAAGTGACATAAACCTAAGAAAAAAAACTGCTGGCAAAATAATGCATGAACAACCTAAAGAAATTAATGATTGATTAACTTTGAATGACTATGAAACGGATATAATCTATAGAAATATAAAATCAAAGAAAGTCATATTAACTTTGATAAATCGCTTAACAAAAAAATCTTATGCAATCATATCAAGACTCAATGCTAGAGCAATAAAAAGAGCTATCGAAAAATTGGCTGCTAGATTTAACTTTAAGATTAACACTTTATTAATAGATAACAGATCTGAAAGCTATATGTTGGACAAGATAAAGAGGATCAAACAAATTTTTCACACAAATGCATTTGCATCATCTCAAAAGGGTTCGATTGAGAATATGCATAAACTTATATTCTAAAAGAAAAAATTATTTGACTGATACAGCAATGATGAAACCTGATCCATGATGGACAAAATTAATAACGTTGTTCGGCATAATATTAAGCAATTTCCATTTCTGATGTCGGCTAATGCAGCTCAAAATTTCTTTCAGAATAATTAAAAGTTTTATGAACGAAATTGTATGTTAGATTAGTTATCCATGCAAACAAAAAGCAATTAGATATATGTAACTCTCAAATCCTTAGATATTAAAAATCAATGTAAATTGATTATTTTGTTATTGATTTTAATTAAAAATTCGCGTTTTTTTAGGAATGCTTTTGCATTTTTTTTACATAAAATTATTCTAATAAAATTTAGTGAAGATGCACTTTTTCGTTTTATATTTAACAAATAATGTATATAATTAGGAGCATTAGGTATTTAAAATGAAAAATAAATTTAGTGAAAAAAGTTTTTTCTTATATGGTATTAATTTTATAGTTGGTTTTGGTTTTATAACAACAATCACAGGAATAATTGCTCAAGGTATATGAGGTATGTTAGTTTTTGCGCTAACATCATTCATCAGTTTTAGTGTTATTTTAGCATTTGCGCGTGGAGCTCAAGCATTTGGAAATGAGGCCGGCGGTTCATATGTTTATGCCAAAAAGGCTTCAGCAAATAAATTTTGAGTCTTTTTTAATGGCTGGAATCAATTCTCACAGATACCGCTTTTTTCAGCCACGACAATTTTATTTTTTTCAACATTGCTATCAGAATTTGATAAATCACATCAATTAATCTATCAAATTGTTTCTCTTGTATTCTTTCTTTCCTTGACATTAATTGCAACGTTTGGAATAAAGACATCTAAATGATTTATTTTATTTTCCGCATCAGTAAAATGAATAACGATAATATTAGGTGTATCTTTAGGTATTTATTTATCCTTTAGTTCACTCGATTTTGCTAATAACATCTTGACAAATAGCAAAGTTTCAGTCTCAATAATTACTTTAAATGTATTGAATTTTATTTATGCATTTGGTGGTGCAGAAGGTCTTGCAGGAATAAGCGCTAACGTAGAAACAAAACGCTTTAAAAAGATATTATTACTAATTTTTGCTGCTGTACTTGCAATTTACTTTACTTTATATCTCTTACTGTTAGGACTGCAAAAAGGATTTATTGGTGAATCCACTTCATTTTCAAAATTCTTTCAATCGTTATGAGGTTTAGCTGGACTTATAATTTTTATGATAGGTACACTATTCAATAGAATTTCAAGCACTCTTTCGGCAAATATATACTATTCAAGAATTGTTGCTCCTTTAGCTCATGATGGATTCTTACCTTCAAAACTAGGCAAGAAAAACAAGCATGGCGAATATAGAAACGCATTATTATTTGCAACAGGTTTTAGTGTTATATCAATGATTATTTTTACAGCAATACCATATGCATTAGGCATAAAAGATCAATTTAGTTTTATCCTTAATGCTGGTAACGTGGTTTTCTTAATGCAGTACCTTTTAGTAATAATTTCGATTTTAGTTATTGCATTCAAACATAGAACATTTAGGCTTACTTGATGAGAAACTACAATATTTATTTTGTCTATTATTTTAATAATTTTTATATTAGTAGTTAATTTTATTCCTCCGATTGTAGGTGATGAATACACAAAAGGAACTATATTTTTAGCACCTAGTTATCTAGGTGTAATGTTGATTGGCTTTGTCATTTGAGGAATATATTCAGCAGTAAAACGACGTAAAAAGAAAAATATTTCAAAAACTTATGAGTTCAAAATATAGCTATATTATCACTTTGCTAATTTTCCTGATTACTGGTTTGAATTTTTAGGCCTTAAAAAATAAATTTGATATCATAAGTTTAATAAACATTTTTAAACTATAAAAATGTTGCAATTTGAATAAGAATTAACAAAATAAAAAATATAACCCAGAACTGTAGCTGGGTTTAATATTAATAATCAAGTGTAAAAAGTTTATTCTTATGAGTTAATTTTTTTACATCGATTTCGTATTTTTTTATATATTCATCATCGCTTTTATTATCCATTTCAGGATAATATCTTTCAAAAACAACAGATGCTTCGGCCTCTTCATGATAATGATTAACTCATATTGTGAATCCATCAATAACATCCAAAGTTTTATCTGCGCTATACTTAATTTTATTTTTTCTTAAAATCTTTAAAAGGGACCATTTCCCTTCTCCTGGTTGTCATGTATCGAAATATAATGGATTTCTAAATTTCATTTCATCATTGATAGTTCTTACATTTGATATCGGTATTATAAATTCTTCATTTTTTTTAAGAGGAGATGCAAAATAATCACTTGTATTATTAAATTGATCTGGAATTAGCAATTTTACAGAATGAGGAAAGTACAAAAATGTAATTTCTTTAGCTTTTGTAAGCCAAATTTTAAATTCTTTTTCGTATCCTTCTTTATTGGTCGTATCATTATTTTCCAATTTCACATTTATAGCAAGCATATAATAGTCTTTAACTTTATTTTCATTAACAAAATCTATTAATTCTTGATATTTATTTTCTGTTTTAAAAGTTATTTTTCTAAAAGGTCTTTTAATTACTTCGCCTTTATCTTTATTGCGAAGTTTTGAATATAAAAGCGGATTATGAGAGTATTCAGCTTTATAAATCCCACCTGGTTTTATAATGTCTTCATGTTGTTCATTATCTTCAATTTTGTGAATTATACAACTTGTAGATAATAGAACTGTACTTAAAAATGGAACGATAGTTATTATTTTTATTCATTTATTTTTTTTCATTATTTTATAAATCCTCATAATTTAAGTGACTCTGTCATTTCATCACCAGTTACATGTTTTACACCGTCTCAGAAGTATGGCTTTAGTTCAGTATTTCCTTTATGTTCCAAATATTCTGCGCTATAAATATGATCAATATCTAGTATCACCTGAGAATGTTTTTGTTTTCAATTGTAATTTATCAATACTCTTCCATCGTTGTAGGAACCATATGCTACACATATGTGACTACCATCTCTGTATACATATTTACCATTTTCGAACTTTTTTGTTTTTGATCATAGAAATAAAGGAATTTTTTTATTAATTATAAAATCATTAATACTTTTGGTATTTTTTAATGTTTTAAATTCATAATTTGCAGTTTTACCATTATTTTTTATGAAACTTTTTAACATAAATTGTCTATCTTCTGAACTGGCGCCATTCTTATAAACATGTTTTTTTAACATATCTATCATATAAATATTTTTCAATTCAGGGGAAAACTGATTTTCGTATAGATATTGTTTCTTAATTTCTGGTAAATAACTTTCCATTGCTTCTTTTAGTTTTATTGATGGAGATTTTCTATGCCTTGGACTTCATTCTTCTGGTCCTAATGTAGTTATATCAATATGAAAGTCTTCTTTTTTGTTTATATATTTGTCGCTTTCTGTTATCGTCATGTAATTAGAACCTAAAAAATAATGATTGTATAGCATCATTTGATTCACAGTAATATATGCACATATTCCTCCTCATTCTTCATATATATAATTAAAAGTGTCGTTTTCTCCAAATGTTTTTCTTGGTTCTGTTTTAAAAATTCAAGAATGATTTATTTCGTTATCTGCATATAAAAAGCCATTCAACTCATCTCTTATTCCAAGATTAGAATATTCCGATTTTTTTGCATTTTGCAGTTCTGATAAATTAAGGTATTTAAAATTATTGAAATTTACTTTACTCTTTTTGCTATCTTTTTTATTTTTTCAATCTTCGTTTATGCTCTCGTTATTAGTCTTCTTTTTTGGTCTTCTATGATCCCCTATCATTAATTTGTCTCGATCATTTTTATTTAATATTGATATATCTCCGATGGTTTCTCTGTAATATACCAAATTATCATTGGACATGATTTCTGAACTTAAATTAGATATGTTTCAATTTGGATTAACCTCTATTATTTTTTCTTTTTCTTGATCAAATACTGAAAAACCACCTTTCTCATATCCTACTATATATGAATATTTATTTGTTTCCGGATCTAGATAATTTCTACTTACAAATTTTACTTTTGTGTCTTTTCTTCCAGTTAATTTTATAAAATCATATAAACAGTATGAAGATAATTTTTCTTTATATTGTCTTTCTTTCTTTTCCTCAATATATTTTGTATCCTCATATGGCATTATTTTTAATGAAACCATTGTAAATGGTATAACGCTAGCTATCGTAGCTAAAGAAAAACTAAATAATTTATTTTTCACATATTCTCCTTTTTTGTTTCTTCATATCTTTATTGTATTATTTTTAAGAAATAGTGTTAAATTTATATTTAAAATACTCATATATTTTCATAATTATTTTTTTGTATTTCCCAGTTTTGGCATAAAAAATATAGAATTTCAAACCAAATAATCTGCTTATACTATTTATAGTATAGGTTTTTTATTTTCTTATTTTTTTAACAACATTTTAATTTAATATAGTCATGTCAAAAGAATCTAATTTGGTCGATATTTTTTCAAAGCCTAGAAAGAGGATTGATATAAATTCCCCCAACAAAAGAAATTATGAAATACAAAAAAGAGGATTCTAATACAATAAAAGACATTTGATCGATTTATGATGATATGAAAAACGTTGTTAAAAGATAGTTAAAAAATAATAAATATACCTCAAATTTAGGTAGATTTGTTATTTTTGTATAATAAAACTGGGAAACTCAAAAGGAAAATAAAAAGCAAGAAATAATTCTTGCTTAATTTTTAATTATTTATTAAATTTAAATTCAGAAGGTATTTCATTCAATCCGTTTTTAAATAGATTGGTTTTAAAATCCGAGGTTGAATAGAATTTTTTTAGCGCTTCACGATATGAATTTTTTTGTTCTTCACCACCACCATAAATTAGATCATATTGTGGAAGATTATATTTGCCATATAAACCATCATAGTTATAACCTTCGGATCTAAAAGCAACCGATAGGCCGACACGTGCCGAAATATTTGATGCATAAAATATTGAAACTAGCTCATTATGTTGATTTCGAATAGAAGTTCCAGAAGAACCACCAATCGGTGCATATCTACGTGGAATATAAGCTAAGCCCATATTTACATATCTTTTACCATTAACATAATAAAAATCTTCGCCAATTTTTGGAGCCGCTATAAATGTATCTAAAACACCAGGTTTATCAATAAATGAACGATAACCAATTTGATAAGAAAGAAAACTTCCTCGATCAAGTTTTTCTTTTGGATATGAAGAAGGTGTACCATCTTCGCCATTAGTTATTTTTGCATCATAATATTCATATTCGCTATTAATTCACAAGCTAAAACTATTGTTTTTTCTTTTAGTTTGATCATCATCAATATATTTCTTCAAATAATAATCTTCACGTGATGAAGGTCACCCTACAGCATACAAGAAATCTATGTCTTGAGGTAATTTAGATTTTAGAGGAAAATCAATTTTTGAATAATCCTTTAAGTATGATTTTTGTTTAAATTTAACTTGTTTATCAGCGTGATTAGCATAATCATTAGTAATTTCTTTTGCTAAATTTTGTGCAAAATCTTCGCTACCGACTTGTGGATATCTTTGAGTTACATTTTGGTCATTTGAAGTTGCATAATATTTATTAATCTTAGTAAAATCAATTTCTAAAACAGCAAAATCAACAAATTCTTCCACATCACCATATTTTTTCTTTTGACGCTCAGATAAGAAATCAGATGGATGAGATTTTAAATAGTCAGTTCCATCAAAAACCTTTCTAATTGCGCTAGGATCTTCAAACGAAAAGCGAGTAATATTATCATCTAATTCAGAAATACGCAAACTTTGCCCAACCTGTAATTTATTGTCAATCTTAGCAATTGAAAAACTTGTCAAATTATCAGTTAATGCTCTTGCAACGTGAGAATTAGTTCCTAAATATCATTTTGTTGGATAACCATTACTATCAAGTTGGTAATCAAGAATTCAAGTGGTTCCATTTTCGCCAATTAAATGTTTTTTTGATTTTGCTTTTAGTTCTAAATCAAGAATAGCTTCTCGTTGCTTTTGGATTTCAATTTCAGTAGTTCTTTTTTGATATTCTGCAATAGCGTCATCATATTTTTTTAGTTCAGTTTCTTTTTCTTTTTGAAGACTTTCAGTTAAATTAACATCAGTGTTCTTAGCAATTTTTTCATCTAATTCTTTTGTTAGAGCTTCTTTTTGTTCTTTTAATTCAGCAACCTTTTTGTCAATTAATTTTTTAAATTCTGATTCATTATTAAGATCTTCCCAATGTTTGATAGCTAATTCAATTTTTGCTATTTCATCTTTAAAATCATTAACTCTTGTTAAAGCAATTGTAAAAGTCTGTTTGGCTATATCAAGATATTTTTGATTAACAATTTTTCTTGCTAAGCCATTAGTTTTAAAGGGATCATTTTTACCTAGTGTATCAACTCATGAAGGTTGTTTTCCTAATTCTGAAGGCTCAAATAGTTCAATTCCATCGACTTCGCCATCTGCTTTATATGAAGGCAAGCTAAAACCTTTATATGCGGCATTTTCATAAGAATCTTGACCTAACGTTTTTGCTTTTTCATCATATTTTTTAATTTGTTCACTAGTTGCCTTAGTATTTTCTCTTAATTTAGTTCAATCATCAATACCAGCAGAAAAAGCCAAATATTGCTTTAGCGAACCGACGTATTTATCATTATCATATTTAAAACGCTCTATTTGGTTTAAACTAACATATTTTGAAACTTCATTATCTTCTGGAGTTGAATCAATTTTGTTATTCGGTTTATCACCATTTGAATCACTATTAAATGGCGAAGTTTTTAAACCTGATAATTCAAATATATGATTTTTTCTTGTTAATGTTGCTTTATTTTTAAAAACAACATTAAATTTAGCTTTTCCGGTAGTATTAGCGTCATCTTCTAAAATAATACCTTCAATTGATATGCTGATTTTATTATTTAGATTTACATCCTTAAAATTAATTTTTATATTGGAAACATTCTTTTGTAGCTCACTAGCAAATAGCTGTGACTTTGTATTGCCTGTTAAAAAGTTACTAAAAATAAGTTCAAAATTATCTTCAATGTTTGCATTAACAATTAATTTGTTAAAATCATCATTAAATTCATCATCCGAATATTTTATGCTTGTGTCCGGTGTCTCACTAGACTGATTTTTCTTAATGTTTGCCTTAATATTTGCGATTTCGCTTTTTATGGCATTAATGGCTTGATCTGCCTTATTTTTAGCCTTACGCAAATCAAATACGCCACTGCTTTCATTAGTTAGAATATCATTAATTTCTTTTTGAACTTTTATTCCTTCAGTATAAGCACTCGATTGTTTAGCATCACTACGGGTATCTTTTAATTCTCTTAAAGATGTCTCTAATTCGGTTAATTGTTTTTTAATATTGTCTTTTAGAGATGTTATGTCATCCTGACATGATATCAATGCAAATGTTGGAGAAAAAAGTAACGGCATTCCAAAAAACGCAGTAATAATTGCCTTGTTTCTTTTTGTTAATTTCATAATTTTAAGATTCCTTACATACTTTTCTAAAATTAGTTGAATGCTTCATCACTAGCAAAACTTACTTTGTAACCATTAGATTCAAGCTGACTCTTCAATGAACTTGCCCCCTGTGGAACTTGAACTTCCCTCGAAATTCCTGATAAATTAATTAAGATGCTTAAATTTGTTAAGGCTGAACTGGTCAAATTATCTTTAGTTGTCAATCTAACATTTTGTGTAACACTACCATTACTAAATTCAATTTTAGTTGGAGGAAATCCAGGTTCACCGCGTGACATTACGGTGTCAAATTGTGCACCATCTAAATCATCACCACTAATTTCGTATCAGGCTTTATCACTAAAGAATTTAGCATTTTTTAGTTTTCTTGGTTTATTTGATGATTTAATGTAATCATAAAAAATTAAGCCTTTTAATGATCTGATAGAAGGGGCTCTTGAGAAATCAATTCTTGTTGGATAACTATTTCCGCCTTCATTGGTATCTGGATTTAGACCAGGGCCGAACCCACCTTGAAATATCCCTTCATTATTTCTAGTGTAATAAGCCATTCTTAAACCATTGTTAATTCTTTCATATTTCTTTTGCGGATCCGATTCATCTTTTAGTAAATCAGACTCTTCAAATGCTAGGGTGTTAAATGTAATTCTTGAAGCAATTTCGGCTCCGGGTCTTGTATCTCAACTAACATTGTAATCAATAGTATTAATTCATTCAACATTACGCAATGCTCATGGGTTAATCGATCAATCATCAAGTAGAGAATTACCCAAGGTAAATAACGCTAGTTCCTTAATGTTTTTCTTTTCTAATTCGACTAATGCTGATGTATTAGTTGCTCTATGATCAAAGAAAAGTTCTAATTGCGGCAAGTTATCAGGTAAGGCTCTTAAAATATCTTTGAATTTTTGGTTAGGATCTTTTTTACCCATATTTTTTATACGATATGAAGTAATTTCAATACCTTTATTCTTTAATGATTCAATTAAATTCTTAGTTTTCTCATAACCATCATAGTTAGCAGCATCAATTTCCACAATGTAGCCTTTATTTAACTTACCTTCTTGTTGTTTTTGTCTTGTTAATTCAGTTATGGTTATACCATCATTATTTCCGACATTAAATTGTTTAAATTGTTCAGATTGGGTAACATCTTTTTTATTTCATCCTGGATATACACCATTTTGAATTTGTTCTGGGTTTCGACCAAAATATCCCTCAATGCCAAAAGCACGACGGTCACGATTATCTCTTTCACGTCTAGCTATCTCGCCGTTATAACCAGGAGCTGGTGAATAGCTATATGAGTCGATTTCTCCATTTTCATTAATATATGCATTATTAGGAGAAGCAGTATAACCTTGTTTTAAATATTCTTCTGCTCCTTTACCTAATTTTGTAAATTTTGAATAATCTAATTTTTTAATTAATCAAGCATATTTAACATTTTTACTCTTAAATTGTTTAGGTTTTAAATATTCTTTTTTTGCATCCTCTTTTAAGAAATTGACAACATTAGGGCTATCTAGAAGACGTCTGAATTTATCAATTAATTGAGTTCATACTTGACTATTTAATTCAATATATCTATCAGGGTCAAATAATTCATTTCCTCCAAGTAGTACATCATCGATAAGGCTTGGGAAATAGTTTTGTAGTCCATCTGCATTATTATTAATAAGTTTTTGAAGAGTTGCTTTTCTTAACTCATCTGTTACTTCAACACTTTTAACATTTCCAACAATTTCATTTACATAAGGATTTTTATTAGTAATTCCTGCAGCAACATCACGAGGGTCTAATGGTCTAGTTGGAGGTGGTGTTACTTCAGCTAGAACCTGAACACCATTAATTGTAATAGTAATTCTTTCACTTCTAGGTGTAGGGGCAGGTTTAGGGGCAGGGGCCGGCTTTGGCGCTGGTTTGGGAGTTGGTTTTGGTTTCGGTGGAACCGGAACAGGTTTCGGCGGAACTGGGATAGGTTTAGGTTTTGGTTTGGGTTGTGGAAGGGGGACTGGGTTTGTTTTTGGTTCGGGTTTGGGTTCAGGTTTGGGTTGTGGTTTGGGTTCAGGTTTTGGTTCGGGTTTGGGTTGTGGAGGAACTGGGATAGGTTCTGGTTCGGGTTTGGGTTGTGGAGGCACAACAACAGGAGGTTTTGGAATTTCTTTTAAATTCTTATCAGTTATAGACACATCAGCTTTAGTTACATCGGGTGTACCTTTGTGAAATATTTCAGAGTTTTCACCATAAATATTGTTAAATTCTATACCATTTTTATTCTTTTGGTTAGCAGCAAAAATAGCATTACCTATAATTGCTGAACCTAATATTGTTGATCCTAAGGTAAATAAAACGATCTTATTCTTTTTACTCTTTAAAAGCTTCATATTTTCTCCTTAAAATAATTTCAATTCATAAAAAAAATCTTATGAACCTTTAATTTAACCTACATTATACTAAAATTTATATAATAATACACAAAAATAAGCATAAGTTAACTACTATCTATTTTCTTTAAAATAACAATAGTTAGTCTAAAATAATAAAAATAGATTTTACTACTTAATTTAAGGTGTTTTTTTATCTTTAATTTCTATCATATTATATTTGCAAATAAGATAGGCTTGTTAATTTGCAAATATACTAAGAATATACAAGTATAATAAAAATGCCTAGGCAATTTTGCCCTAGACCTTTTTATTATTTTAAAATTTATTTAAATTAATCTTCGTCAACCGAAACTTTTCCGCCACGTTTCTTAATAATTTCGTCAGCTAAATTGCGAGGTAATTTTTCATAATGATCAAATCACATTTGATATGTACCACGTCCAGTTGTCATTGATCTTAATTGAGTTGCATATCCAAACATTTCGTTTAATGGAATGTATGCTTTAATAACATGCGCTCCATCGTTTCGAGTTTCGTTATCTCTAACTTGACCTCTTCTACGAGAGATATCTCCCATAACATCACCAAAGAAATCTTCTGGCACAACAACAGCAACATCCATAATTGGTTCTAATAAAACAGTCCCCAATTGTTCACGGCCCTTGGTCAATGATTTTGAAGCAGCAATTTTATAAGCAAGTTCTGATGAATCGACTTCATGGTAGGAACCATCAAATAGAGTTGCTTTAATATCAATCATTGGATAACCGGCAAGAATACCAATTTCCATTTTTTCTCTAAGACCTTTTTCGATCGATTTAATGTACTCTTTAGGGATTTTACCACCGACAATTTTATCAATAAATTCAAATCCACCATCAGGGTTTGGTTCGTATTTAATTCACACGTGTCCGTATTGTCCCTTACCACCAGATTGCTTCTTATGAATACCTTCAACTTCTGCTGACTTAGTAATTGTTTCACGATATGATACTTGTGGAGCCCCAACACTTACTTCAACCTTAAACTCACGTTTTAGTCTATCAACAATAATGTCTAAATGAAGTTCACCCATACCAGCAATAATAGTTTGCCCAGTTTCTTCATCTGTATAGTATTTAAATGTAGGATCTTCTGCTCCTAAACGTTGTAGAGCTAATGAAAGCTTCTCAGAAGCATCTTTTGTTTTAGGTTCAATTGCTTGTGAAATAACTGGCTCAGGAAAATTCATATTTTCCAAAACGATTTCTTTATGTTTTTCATCGATAAGTGTGTCACCAGTTGTTGTGTATTTTAAACCAACAGCAGCACCAATATCACCAGTTCTAACCTCGTCAATATCAGTTCTTGAATTAGCATGCATTAATAAAATTCTACTGAATCTTTCTTTTTCACCTTTTGTTGAATTTATTACATATGAGCCTTTTGAGATAACCCCACTATATACTCTAAAGAAGGTTAAATTACCAACAAATGGGTCATTCATAACTTTAAATGCTAATGCTGAGAAAAATTCATCATCAGAAGCAGGAATTGAAATTTCTTGTTCACCTTTGTATGCCTTCATTGCAGTAATATCCAATGGTGAAGGTAAATATTCAACAATAGCATCAAGCATTAACTTAACACCTTTATTCTTAAACGAAGTTCCGCAAACAACTGGGAAATATGTTGAAGTTAAAGTAGCCTTTCTAATAGCTTTTTTCATTAATTCAGCTGAAACTTCTTGTTCCGTTAGGATTAATTCAGTAATTTCTTCATCAAAATCTGCTAGTGATTCGGCAAGAGAAGCACGCATTAAATTTGCTTCGTCCTTTAGATAATCAGGAATTTCGATTTCCTTCATATTTTCGTCGACACCACCATCAAATTCATAGGCTTTCATGGTTACTAAATCAATAATTCCATTAAATTGTGATTCTTCACCAATATTAAGTTGGATAGCATGTGCATTAGCACCTAATAGCTTTCTTAGCGACTCAACAGATGCTTTGAAATTAGCACCCATTTTATCCATTTTGTTAACATAAACAATTCTTGGAACTTTATAGTTGGTTGCTTGTCTCCAAACAGTTTCTGTTTGAGGTTCAACACCTGATTGAGCATCTAGAACAGCGACAGCACCATCTAAAACACGCAACGAACGCTCAACTTCAATAGTAAAATCAACGTGTCCAGGTGTGTCAATAATGTTTAATCTTTTATTCTTTCAATATGCAGTTGTAGCTGCGGAAGTAATAGTAATACCACGTTCTTGTTCTTGAACCATTCAATCCATTTGTGAAGCACCTTCATGTGTTTCGCCGATTTTATGAATTTTTCCTGTGTGGTATAAAACTCTTTCTGTAGTTGTAGTTTTACCTGCATCAATATGAGCCATAATTCCGATGTTACGATAATCTTCTAATTTATATTCTCTTGACATACTTTGTTCCTAATAAAATAAATAATTTAAATAAAAATAGGTAATTATCATCTAAAGTGAGCAAATGCCTTGTTTGATTCAGCCATCTTGTGGGTATCGTCACGCTTTTTGATAGCTCCACCCATTTTATTTGCTGCATCAATGATTTCATGTGCTAACTTTTCTTCCATTGTTTTGTCATTTCTTAATCTGGCATATTGAATAATTCATCTTAGTGCTAATGTTTGTTTTCTTTTGGCACTAACTTCACATGGAACTTGGTAATTAGAACCACCAACTCTTCTTGAACGAACTTCAAGTTGTGGACTTACATTTTCTAGTGCAGAATTGAATACTTCCATTGGTTCTTTACCAGTTTTGTTTTTAATAATTTCAAAGGCACTGTATAAAATATTCTCGGCAACAGATTTTTTACCATCTAGCATAATTGTGTTAATTAATTTGGTAATAATTTTTGAGTTAAAAACTGGATCTGCTAAGACATCTCTCACAGGTGCTTTATGCTTTCTTGACATATTCTTTCCTTTCTATTTAACTTTCTAATTAATTACTTTTTGGTTTTTTTGTTCCATATAGAGAACGACCTTGTTTTCTATTGTTTACCCCAGCGGCATCCTGAGTACCACGGATGATAGTATATCTAACCCCAGGTAAATCTTTAACTTTACCTCCACGGATTAATACAACTGAGTGTTCTTGTAAATTGTGCCCTTCACCAGGAATATAAGCAGTAACTTCTTGTCCATTAGATAATCTAACACGGGCGTATTTACGAATAGCTGAGTTAGGTTTCTTAGGAGTCATTGTAGCAACCCGAGTACATACACCACGTTTAAATGGGGCTGGAATTGCTTTTTCTTTTTTTTGTAAAGAGTTGTACATCTTTAATAAAGCAGGGGCTTTAGATTTAGTTGTCTTATCTTTACGGCCTTGTTTAACTAATTGCGCAACTGTAGGCATTTTTTTCCTTTCTTAACATTGTTTTACATATTTTCAGATATTTTTAACTCTTATTTTAAAAATACTAAATTATTATACAACAACTAAACCAGTGTTTTTACTTTTTTATGTTTTTTATTAATAAAAAAGCAGCCAGATATAATTAGGCTACTAAAATTTCTTGGTAATAATATCAATTTGCTCTTTTTCTTTCTTTATTTGTTGTTCAAATGCCTTAAGTTTGCTTATTTCCTTGGTGATTTGACTAATATTTCAATCATATCTAAATACATGATCTTGCAAATATTTCTTAATTTTTAAAATCAAGGGCGTGTATTTAACATTAATCAAATTATCTAGTGTTCATTGTGAAAAATTACTTAGTTCTTCAAAAAATTCAGAAACAAGGCGAGTATTATTATTGTACATATCCACAAATTTCTGTACTAAGTTTTTAAATTTTTGTTTAGCTTTATTTATAAAAACATCAATATTATTTTCATGAGTTATCTTTTCTTCTTTTAGAGACCTTAGAAGATTGCTAATTTCATCCTTTAATTTAATAACTTCTTCATTCTTAGAACTTCCAAATAACGCATCAACATTTGCTAATAAATTTATAATATCATTCTTAAGTGAGTTAATTACATTATATTTTAACTTTTCGAGATTTTGACTACATGAAGCAACAAGGGGTGCAATAGTAATAACTGGCAAAAAACCTAGTACTAATTTTATTTTTTTAGCCATAGCAAAAGCAAATTATTTAGTTGCTAAAAATTTTGAAATTAAAAATTGTTTATATTCATGCATAAAATCAATAAGTTCTTTTTCATAAATAATATTTGAATCTTCATAATAATATGAAACATTCGAATGTGGATTAAAGAATAAATCTTCAACTTCATTATCACGATAAAATAATCATGAATTTTTAGTGGCGCTTTGATATAAAGGATCATTAGCACGAGCCGTGTATACATATTCCTCATATTTTTTATTAAATTCAGCTTTTGACATTGCTGCTAATTCCTTAGTTTCGTTAAGAATTTTAGCCTTTTTGTCCATTTTATCCATCCAAATAATTTCCTGTTCAATCTTAGATAAATCTTGATTGTGAATTGGTGTAGCAAATTCCGCAATATCAGAAATTTTTTGAGCATTACTTTTAATTTCGTTTTGGACTTCTGCAAAATACTCTACTTTAAATAATTGATTTAAAAATAAGTTATATTGTTTCTCGAATTTTATTTGATCAATATTATTATAAAATTTCATTCATCTTAATAACACATTAGATAATAAAAGATTAGAAGATTTTAACTTATCAAACTCTATATTAATTTTTTCAGGATATTTGGCTAATTCTTGTTTTTTTAGTTCCTTAAGAGAAATAATTTCATTATACACTGCCTCATTCTTATGTTTATATTGAGGATAGTTAAAACTTATGTAATAAATCACAACAAATGCGATACCAAACGAAATCAAAAGAACAATAGCAAAAGGAATAAATGTTATAAATAAAGGAATATATGAGGTAATGGTGTCTTTATATTCTAGATACTTCATTTCTGTAACCAGACCTGAATTAAATTTCTGGGTTGCAGTTCCCATATATGAATATACTTTTGACAATGATACAGATGAAAAAATAATTTGGATAGCTAGAATAACTAAAATTGTAACTATATTATAAAACGCGGTACTTTTTATATTTAACCCTTGTATATATTTTTTAAATAAAAACCCATCTAGTACTGCTTTTGTTTTATTAATGCTACGCTTAAAATTAATAAAAAACTTAATTATTAAATATAAATTAACTATTGCCAAAAGTGTCAATATTAAACCATAAATTAGAAAAGGATTAGAACCGACACTTTCAGAATTATTGGGAACCTTTGAATTCTGTCCTTGTAAAAACAGCTGACTCATTTTACCTCCTAAAAATTAATCATAATCATTATTATTCTCAATATCTTTTATTTCTTTGGCATTATCAGATTCTATTTCTTTATTATTTTCATTGTTACTCATATTAGCTTTTTCGTTATGACTATTATTATTTTCAAATATGGCACTGATTTTTTCAATTAATTGCTTACGCTTTAATTCGCTAGCACCAAATATATTTAATTTTTGCGCCATAATTATTAGTTTTTCATCACTTAATGTTTCTAATTGTGAGCTATATGATTTATTATTTTTTTTCTCAATAATCTCATCATTGTTTTTTTGTTCATTATTATCAAATATAGAAGGCTGTGTAGAATAAGTTTGTTGGTTAGTTTGTGAAAACTTTTGCCCAAAAATTTCATTTATTCTACCTTGTTCATTGTTGATTCTTACAATTCTAAATAATTTTACAATTCTTGAAAACGGCCAATATATTGTGAAATATCCTATTAAAAATATGATTGTAACAATAAGATTTAAAATTTGGTTTATATCCCATGGTTTAATTCTAAAAATACCACCGGCTGAGAAAAATAAATTAATAAATATAATCATAACAGTCATGCTATATAAAGTCAGTAACCAAGGCGAATATTTTGTGAAATCTTTTTCTTTTAGTGAAAGTGTTAAAGAAACAATGTGTCAAATCAATACAGCTCCAGAGAATAATGCCACAACGATAGAAAATGCAAATTTTCTTATAAACAAATCTTCAACTGAAGCATTAATGGTAGATATCTCATAACTAGGATTTGCATTTGAAAATGCTTCTTTATAATTCAATAAATAGACTTGTTTTCTAACTGCATACTCAATAAATATGGCCATTAATGATAAAAACATCACAACTAAAAATGCTGTAAATAATATTGATTTTACTAAAATTGCCTTTTTGTTGTGTTTGTAAAGTTCATCAATTGAGTTGTATTTATTTATATCAATATTTTTCATAAACACCTCCTTTTTGGTTTTAATGAGTTTACTTAATTTTAAAATATATTAGAATTATAACTAAATTTTATCTACCTTGCTCGATTTCTCTTTGCATTAGTTCGGGAATAGGGGCCTCAAGATGTATGTTTCTTCCCTTATTATCAATAAAATCTAGTTGTGCAGCGTGAAGCCTTTGATTAAAAGAATCAATTTTTTTATTATAAACAGGGTCACCATAAACTGGATGCTTAATATATCCTAAATGCACTCTTATTTGATGAGTTCGTCCTGTCTTTAAATTACATTTTACTAATGTTTTATCTTTATTATCAATTTTCAAATATTCAAGACATTCAATCATTGTATATGCATTTTTCGAGTTTTGATCGCTAACAGCAAATTTTTGACGATTTTTTATATCTCTTCCAATGGGCAAATTAATATGCATTTTTTTGTTAGCTATTCTTCCATCAACTATAGCAATATATGTCCTGTTAATCTTATGTTCTTTAAGCAAGGAAGCAAAATAATTGTGGGTTGAATTATTTTTAGCAATAATCAATAGCCCGCTAGTATCTTTATCTATCCTATGAACTATGCCAAGTCTTAAAAGCCCATTAACATTACTTAAATTATTTTTAAAGTGGTACATTAAGCCGTTGACCAAAGTATTATTCCTGTGGCCGGGGGCCGGATGAACTACTAAACCCGAAGGTTTATTTATAACCAAATAATCTTCATTTTCATATACAATGTCAAGGCTGATTTCTTGTTCCTCAATCTTTATTTGTTTATCGATGACTCTAACAATTTCTATTTCATCATTGTTTTTGATAACAAATTTATTTTTATTAATTTTAATTCCATTAACAAAAACAGCCCCCTCTTTAATTAATTCTTGAATATCATTTCTAGTTATTGAAGAATTATTTGCTATATATTTATCAATTCTTTCAGAATAGTTTGCAACAAGTTTCAACATAATTTTTAAATTATAACAAATGTTATAATAATAGCATGAAGTTTTTGGAAATCAAAAAATCAAAATTTATCCCCATTTTATTTAATATCAATTCAAAAGAAGATGTAAGAAAAAATATTGAATCTCTTTGAAAAGAACATAAAAAAGCAAAGCACATCGTTTATGCTTATATTATAAAAGACAATGATGTTATTATCAATGGATATACTGATGACCATGAACCAAAAGGTGTGGCTGGGATTCCTCTTTATAGCTATTTAAATAGTAAAAATTTAAAAAATAAATTATTAGTTGTTATTCGTTATTTCGGTGGTATTGAATTGGGAAGAAGTAATTTATTAAGAGCTTACTTGCAAGCAGCCAAACTACTTTTTAATGAGTAAATAAGATTCAAATTCAAATATAAGTCTCGCTTTTTTAGAATTAATGTTTTAAATATTTTTAATATTTAAAAGCTCTATCATTACACTAGATTGAAATTTAGCAAAAATAATGGAGTAAAAATTTAAGGAATTTATTTTTAGATTTAGTTGAAACTACATGTCTTTTTAAAATTAACATCAATCATATCCTTGTATAATAACTAGTTTTATTAGTGTTTTTTTATAGTTATCATACTATCAATGGTTATAACCTATTCTAACTTAAAGGTATTAAACAAAACATATCAATGTAACATGAAAGAAAGTAAAAAGCAATTATAAAAACTAAGAAAAACCCAAATATACTTTTTCTAATTCTTTCGAACCTTTTAAGGCAATCCTTTGAATTAAAATTATTTAATAAATTAAAACAAAACTCCAACTTGGGATCCTAAAAAAATAACTAACGAGCTAGTATAGAAAAACCCAAAATTGCAAATCCAAGAAATAATGAGAAATATAAAAATCCCCCCCTTTTAAAGATTTAATAATATAAAATTTTTCTTAATTTTGAATTCTAATTTGTTTTGTATTCTTAGATTTTAATTTTATTTTGTGTTAAAAAACTTAGAACTCAACTAAACTAACAATAGTTTCAAAAAATGCTATTTTTCACCCAATGTTCAAAAATTATGAATTATTTATAAATAAAAAGTAATAATTTTATATAATTTTTTATTTATTTATATTTAGCAATTATTAAAAAACTATAAACACTAATTTGCCTATTTTTTTCTTGAAATAAAACTTTTTTTGTTCTATTAATCTGGCATATTTATTAATATAATAATAAGATATATTTTATACCTAAAATAGCAAAATAATAAATTGATTTATAGTAAATTTTTTCATTAAAAGGAGTAATATGAAGTTTAAGTTAAGCCCATTGTTAAGTGCAGTTATGATAGCTGCAACACCATTAGTAATTAGTGCTCAAAACAATATGGCCAACAATATCGATAAAGAGGAAAAAAATTCTAGCAATAATGTTAGCGTTTATGCAACTGAGGCAATATCAATACCCACAAATGATGACTATAATGATGTTGAAAGTTATAACATTTACTGAAAGACTGAAGCTTTTAAAACTCATTACAAAATGTTATTTGCATATAGAGTACTAAAAAAATTAATTAATTTTCAAGGTGAGAAATTAGAGATACTTCCATATAAAGAAAAATTAATGGAATTTAAGATTTTTCCTGATGGTGTTTTTGATAATTTTAACAATGAATACTTTTTTTATGACCATAATCTTTTACATTGGGCAACCTTTATTAAATTATGATCAGATGTTAATTTTGACTATAATGTTTTCTTACTTAATGAATACAAAAAATTAAACATTGATAGTGTTTATAAGGTTGCAGATGATTTAAGATCAAATGTAACTTCTGGAAAATTTTCATCAAAAATTAGTGATATTTATATAGTCCAAACTATTATTGCTCATTTTGAAGCCATTAATTTATTGATTAAACACAAAGAAAATTCAAATATTAAAAATTTGATAAAAGATCTATTTAAGGTACAAAGTGGCATTAATTCTGCAGATCCTGCTTATTTAAATACCTTAAAAGATTCACTGCCAATTCTCAAAAAAATTAAAAAAGAAGCGAATGATAGTATTATTGAAGAAATCATAAAAGAAGTTGAATCAGAATTTTCACATGATAAGTTAATGTATGATGCATTAATTTCGGCACAAAAATCATACGGTTCTATCGAATACGATGAAAAAATTAAACCATTAGTTAAACTAGTTTCGAATTCTAGCACAATGGAATTTTTGGAAAATCTTAAAAATTCCGCTAACAATATTTATCTTAGTGAAAAACAAAAAGTCGATATGGCATTTAATGATTTAAGAAACAAAGACCCTAATATTAAAGAAAAAATTAATAAAGCACGTAATGTAGGAATTTTAAGAGAACTTTATGCTGATATTATGGCTAAAAAAATACAGGAATATCAAAACGATGTAATGATATTAATCGAAAAAACAAAGGGTTCTAGCATGTATGATGATTTTATGAGAACATTTAGTACCATAAAAGAAAAAAATGAGCAACAAATTGAACAAAGAAAAGTTGCAATAGAAGCTTTTGATAAAAAATGAAAAGATTTTGGCCGTAACCATACTAAAATTAATATTGATATTAAAAAAGAAAAAGATGAACTTAATACTAAATTATCAAGTCAAATAGAAAACCAAAGGATTACTATTGAACAATTTAATGCCCTTAATGATGAATCAACTAATTTGTTTTCTGATGAAAACAACAAAACAAAATTGCTTATAAATAGCATCAACTCAGTAGACCAAAGAACTAAAAAACTTGAAGAATTAAAAAAAGCAAAAAACATTGAAGATCTACAAAAATTAATAGTAGAGGCACAAAAAATTAAGAATGTAGAAGATTTAACAAAAGCAAGGGAAGAAGCTACAAAGGCACTGAAAAAAATTGAAGGTTCAGTGAATTATGAAGAATATAAAAAACAACATAGTGAAGCGCAAGATGATATTACCAAACTAACTAAGTTAGCGGAAAAAATAAATGCTGAATACAAATTAAAAAGAAATGAAGTTGAAAAAAATCTAAAAAGTTTAGATGATAAAACAGGATTCGAACAAGTACTAAAAGAAGCTGATAATATTCAAAAATTAAATAAATTAAATGAAGCACTATTAAATCAAATAAAAGAACAAGATTTAAACAAATTAATAAAAAGAGCGCAAAAAGCTGTTGATCAAACTGAAGGTTCAGAAAGATTTGAAGAATTTAAAACGTTGTTCGCCAATGCAAAAAATGATGTTGTTAAACTTACTAATGTAGCAGAAAAAGCAGAAGAAATTTATAACATAGAAAAGCAAAAAATATTAGATACGTTTGACAAATTGTTAGATAAAAAGGATTATCAAACAAAAATTAATAATGCAAATAATATAAAGAATCTAAAAATTCTATTAAAAGAAATAACTCAAGAAAAAATACTTCAAGAAAATGCCCGAATAAAAAAAGAGGCGAATGATGCTATTGACAGACTAGAAGGTTCTGAATTAAAAAAACAACTAGGTAGGGAAATAAGCAACAACAAAGAAAATACTAATAAAATAAAAGATATTGCAGCTAAAGCAACACAAGAATTTAATAAGGAACTTAATTCTACAAAAGAAGAACTAAACAAGCTAACAAATTCAAATACAAAAAAAGAGTTAGAAAAATTGATAGAAAACGCCCAAAATATAAAAGAATTAAGAATTATTAAATTGAAGATTCAAAAAGCAATTACTGAGCAAGAAACAAAATCTAAAAAAGAAGGCAAATCAAAGATAAATGTAGCTGCGATTGTAGGGCCTCTTGTGGTAATACTAGCATTAGCTGGCGCAAGTGTTGGGACTTGATATGCAGTTAAACGTCATAAGATTCAAAAAAGAAAAGAAATAAACAAAAATTAGGTCAAAATAAGAAAGTCTTGAATCTCTTATGAGGTTTTAGACTTTTTTGTTGACAATTTTTAGCTAATAAAAAACAAAAAAGTGTTACCATAAATAATTTTGTGCAATTTTTTTAAAAAACTTATTTCTTTTTGATAGCTCTTTAATAAGAGTTTATTTTACAACCCAAAATCAGTTAGAAAAATGAAATAAAGTTTATTCCTAATTGGGGGCCTGTTTTTAATCAATTACAAATTATTTTTGAAAAAAATAAATAATTAAAACAACCAAACAACATAATGTTGCTTGGTTGTTTTTGTATAATAAATTTAGATTTGTGTGGTTGCTATTCTCAAATCTCTTACTAAAAATAAGCCAGAGATAAATTTACACAAAATTATCTACACTACCACATTATTTTTTTATCAATCTTATTAATGATATTAGTGACAATATACCAAATATCGCAGCTATCGCTATACCAACATAAGATATAATTCTTATATCACCAAGTTTCAAAAAGCCGTTTAGTTTAAACACTAGTTTTCCGAGCGGTGTAGTAGCATTTGATAATAATGCTTCATTACTAAATGTAATAGAAGCAATTATTGATGAAACAACAAGTATTGGGAAGCTTATTATCAAACATATTACCCAACCAATTTTATGACCCATATTTTTTCCTTTCAATCTTAAATTAATTATATATGTTTTTTTAAATGATAAACTATTTTTTGACCAGTTCATCATGCACATATTTTAAAAGTAGCATACAAACAATAAATAGTTTTTGAAGCTTTGTTTAATTTTTTGTATTGTCCACCATTAAATTAAAACAGGTTTTTTATAAAAAAAAATAAAAAAGAGACTTCGATATATTTCAAGTCAAGGCCTCTAAAAATATAGAATCTTATTTTTGTTCCATTACATCGTCCTGTATCATCATAGTTCTTTTATGCAAAACCTCGCACTTTTTCATTTTCACTTCATATGATATAACAAATGAAAATTGCACTGTATAAACAATTAATGATACAATTTGCCATACAAGAGCCCCGATTAAACCATTCAAGGCAGCTTCCTCACCTTTGATATTTTTATCTACAATACTCAAAATAAAGAAAATAATTCATCATAAGTTATTTAAAATAAAAATAAATAGCATTCAAGGACTTATTGATTTAAAGTTTCTTGTTTTTAATCCTTTTATTAATTGAGGCATAAAAGCTAAGGTTGTTCCCGCAGGCGTAATTAAACCAATAATAAGTGATGTAACTTTATCAAATACCGCAATTCTATTCCCAACAATTGGATAAAAATAGCCAGTATTAATCTTTTGAAATACTAATACTATAAATACAGCGAATATCGAAGTTGCAAATAATTCTACTAAAACTATAGCTGCCGTTGCAAATTTTTTTTGATTTTTGGTAATTGCTTTATTATAGTGATATAAAAAATACATTGTAAAAGCATATATAAAAGAACAAATTAAGTTTGCTAAAAAAATGTATCAACCGTTTTCATCACCTGTAAATACACCATAAATTAACCAAATAATAATTCCAATATAAAAAATTCAAAATGAATAATAATTTATGTTTTCAGCTTTTTTGGTTTTAACAACCCTAACTAGTTGAGGAACACCTAAAAGAATTGTCGCTATCGCTCCTAATGCTCCAAAAAACTGAATAGATATTTCTAATGCTGTCATAACTAAAAAATTATACATTAATACTAATTTATAAACATAATATTGCCTAGTTTTTAATATTTTTTTATAGCAAAAACATATTATTAAAAATTATTATAAAAACCATCTAAATTTTGCTATGTAAAATTAGAACGTTCAAAAAAAAAAAAAAAAACACCAATTTGGTGTTAAGTCATTTCTGAAATGGTGGCTCCGGCAGGAATCGAACCAGCGACACACGGAGCTTCAGTCCGTTGCTCTACCAACTGAGCTACAGAGCCATGGCGGTCCAGACGGGAATTGAACCCGCGATCTCTTCCGTGACAGGGAAGCGTATTAAACCACTTTACCACTGGACCGTGGTTGCGGAGATTGGAATCGAACCAATGACCTTTGGGTTATGAGCCCAACGAGCTGCCGCCTGCTCTACTCCGCTATATTATGGCGGGCAATGAGGGATTTGAACCCCCGCGGGCCGTGAAGCCCCTGGCAGTTTTCAAGACTGCTCCCTTCAGCCTCTTGGGTAATTGCCCATGGTGGACCCAACAGGACTCGAACCTGTAACCGACCGGTTATGAGCCGGTTGCTCTAACCATTGAGCTATGGGTCCTAAAATTTCACTATTGGGATTTACATTTGGTAGCACCGAAGAGAGTCGAACTCTTGACCTTCCGGGTATGAACCGGACGCTCTAACCAACTGAGCTACAGTGCCATAATGGTGGAGAGGAAGGGACTCGAACCCTCTACCTCCTGCGTGCAAGGCAGGCGCTCTGGCCAGGTGAGCTACCCCCCCATAAATGGTGAAGAAGACAGGATTCGAACCTGCGACCGCTTGAGCCCAAGTCAAGTGCTCTACCAAGCTGAGCTACTTCTCCACACAGAAATTTTTGCTAAATGCTTTATTATTATATATTATTTTTTATGTTAGTTATTAATTTTTTTAAAAATCTTCGTTGTTTCAAATAAACTCATAATCCTTAATTTTAATAGTATCACCATCTTTAATATCTGAATTTTTAATTAAATCAAATACACCTAATGATTTTAATTTGTAATTAAATCTTCATAAATTATCAATAGAAATAACAGGAATTTTTTCATAAACCTTATAAATATCACTGCCAACAATTTCATAAGTATCATCAGACAGTTTGATAATTTCTATTTTCTTTTTATCTAGCGAAATAACAACAACTTCTTCAGATTCTTTTAATTCATTAACAATATTAATTTTGGCTTCTTGTAGAGTTTCTCATAATACCTTTTTTATTTCTTCTATATGCGAGTCAAGCAATGATGAATTTTCTATTAATTTAATATTAGGGTACTTACTTTTAAATTTTTCTAAATGAGTTTGATATGATTCGAGATCAGATTTGTTAGCTACAACAATCTGTGGTAATTTTTCAAGTCTAAGATTATAAGATCTTAGTTCATTATTAATAATTTCATAATCCAAAATTGGGTTTTTATTTGAATCACCAAAATCAATAATGTGGCATATAACCCTACAACGCTCAATATGCTTTAAAAATTGAATCCCAAGGCCTTTGCCCTCCGAAGCTTTTTCTATCAATCCAGGCAAATCTGCCACTACAAAAGTATTTTCATAAAATTTAACTAAACCCAATTGTGGAACAAGTGTTGTAAAATCATAATCGGCTATTTTGGGTTTAGCATTAGAAATTTGAGATAAGATTGTGCTTTTCCCTGCGCTTGGTTTTCCAACAAAGCCCACATCAGCTAAAACCTTTAATGTTAGATGCAAATTAAATCTTTCACCTAATGTTCCGTTTTCACAAATTCTTGGAGCAGTATTTCTTGATGATTTAAATCTTAAATTGCCTTTACCGCCTTTACCGCCTTTAGCAATCAGATATTTTTCTTCTGTAACAATATCAGCAACTAACTTGCCATCATTATAAACCATAGTGCCCAATGGCACCTTAACAATTAAATCATCAGCACCTCTACCAAAAGCATTTTTAGGTTTCCCGTTTTCCCCATCATTAGCAACAATCTTTTTTTGGTAGTAAAATGGCAATAATGTATTTTGCCCAGGATCGCCCTGAAAATATATTGAACCTCCATTTCCTCCATCGCCGCCGTCCGGACCGCCTTTATCAACATTAGCCTCACGACGAAAACTAATGATCCCATCACCGCCTTTTCCGGCAATAACCAAAATATCAACTTCATCTATAAATTTCATGTGTTTTATTTTATCAAAAATTTAGATAAATTTAGCCATTATGAGTAATTATTAAATAGTTTAAAAGCAACCTTTTTAAAATTGACAAGGTTGCTTTTCTATTATTTAATTTACTTTATTTTGTGATTCAATGGTTTTATTTAATTGTTGCAATAATGCATCTGTTAGTGACAATTTTTTATAAAGATCTTCGATATTTTTCTTCCAATCTTCTTTTGTCTGTGAATCCGTTATTTTTTCTAGAAGCTCAGTTAGTTTTTTATGTAATTCTTCCTGCTTTGCAAGATTATTAGATCATTTTTCTTCTGCTTTAGCTCTTGCTTCTTCTGAAAATTTTTCAATTAACTTATCACCTTTTTCTTTGGAAAATTCCGTTATAAGTTCTTTTATTTTTTTAAGAAGTTCTTCATCAACATCTTTATGCATATTTTTTTCATCTTTAAGTTCTGAAAATCTAGCAATAATTTTTTGATTTATTTCATTAGCTAAATTAATCCAGAAAGAAAGTTCTGTGTTATCTTGAATTACTTGTTGTCTGGTTAGTTTATTTATTTCATCTCCACTAAGTTTAGATTGTAAATCATAAATCTTTTTATTAACATCATTTCATTTTTGTTCATAATAGGCAAGTAACTCTTCAAATTTTTTTATAATGCCATTTTTATCATTTGGTATATTATCATCTTCTTTTTTGATCTTTGATTGATCATTCTTTTCTGGTGTATCATCATGTTTATCCATAGGATCATTTGGGAGGGGTGTTTGTTCAGGTTTTTGTTCAGGTGTTTGGGGATTTTTTTCTTCTTTTTTATTGTCATGTTTTGGATTATCTTGTTGAGGATTTTTACTTGACTGATCTTCTTGCTTTCCTTCGCCGGGTTTTTGGGGATTCACTATTGGAGGAGTAGTATTATCTCCTTGATCTGGTGTCTCATGCTTATCAGGTTGTTTTTCTTTTGGCTTATTTTCAGGGTTGCCTTGATCGCCAGGTTTGCCGGGACTATGCGGATTGCTTGGTTCAGCTGGTTTTTCTGGTTTTTTAGGCCCCGGGTTAGATGGATTTGAACACGAAACCAACACAGCTCCTGTAATAACTGGTAACGAAATAGATGTCAATGCTAATAGCAATTTATTTGATTTTTTCACTTGTTCTCCTTATTGTTAAATTCCTTATTTTGATAAAAAAGAATCTTTTTTGCTTTTTATAGATATTCCATAATTTCAATTATATTATAAATGAAAAATGGTCTTATTTCTTAATAACTCTTGCAAATAAGATTTCGTTAGCCTCAGGGTACAAATTATCAAACTTGGCAAAATTAGTTATTTGTTCATAATTAATCAAATCTATCTTAATAAAACTAAATATTTTTTCCATCTTTTGAGGCATGACAACAGATAACATTAAGGCTATGCTATAAATCCCGTTAAGCAAGGTATTTAAAACGCAATTAAGTCTCTCTAAATCTTCCTTCAACAATCATGGTTTTGTTAAATCTATATATTCATTTAATTTTGAAGACAAATTAATAGCATTTTTAATTGCCTTATCAGCATGAAATTGATCAAATTCTTTTTTATATTCCTCATAATAAACACTTAATGAGTCTAATATTTTTTGATCGATTTCAAGCAAATTATTCTTATCAAAGTATGTACCGTTTGCAAAGTTTTGATTAACCATTTTGATAGTACGATTAACAAGATTACCAAAATTATTTGCCAAATCAGCATTTAGGACATTAATTAAAAGTTCTTCACTAAAAGAAAAGTCATTATCGATATTAACCTGCGAACAAAAGAAATATTTAATTTCCTCAGCTCCGTATTTGTTAATTAAGGGAATTGGTTCCACAATGTTTCCTTTTGATTTTGACATTTTACCCTCGGGAGTAATAATTCATGAATGAACAACTTCTTTTGTCGGTAGATTGATGTCAAGTGATTTTAAAAATATTGGTCAGTAAATTGAGTGAAAACGCGAAATTTCCTTCGCTAAAACGTGAACACGTTCATTACCATTACGCCAAAATTTATGATAATTATCATCGTTATTTGTTTCATATCCCAAAGCAGTTAAATAGCTGAATAATGCATCTAATCAAACATAAATAACATGTTGCTTTTCATCATTATTTTTTTGTTTAGGTACATTGATTCCCCAATCAAAGGAAACCCGAGTAATTGATAGATCTTCAATTCCTTTGGAAAGAAAATTACTCTTTAGCTCCTTGGCAATATTTTTATTAGTTAAAAAGTTAGAATTTATATCAAAAAATTCATTTATTCAAGGTTCCAACTTTTTCATATCAAAGAAATAGCTTTCTTCTTTAATTTCTTGAAGCTCATGACCTGATGTCGGGTGGTAATATCTTCCGTCTTTATAGATAGCTTGTGTTTTAGTAAAAAATTCTTCATCGCTAACTGAATAAAGACCTACATACTTATCTTTAAAAATAAATCCCTTTTCGTACATTTTTTCGAAAATTTTAATAATTGCTTGTTCATGTTGTTTACTTGTGGTACGACTGTAGAAATCATAGTTAATTTTCAATAAATCTCATAAATCAATAAATTTCCGAGATTGAATATCAACATATTCTTGAGGGGACAAATTATATTCCTCAGCTTTTTTTTGAATTTTTTGACCATGTTCATCAATACCGGTCACAAATAAAGTTTCATATCCTTGAGTTTTTTTATAATTTGCAAAAACTCATGCCAGTGTCGTTGTTAAGACATGACCAATATGTAAATTTCCGCTAGGATAATATATTGGAGTAGTTATATAAAATGTTTTTTTTGAATTATTCATGTTTTTCTCCTTTTTGTTTCATTGGGATATAAAGTTTTTGCGTTTCTAGGCGATATGAATGGTCGTTTTTATCATCATTATGAAGATAAATATTTGGTTCAAAATACGTGCCTCAACCCGAGTTAAATCGTGATTCAACTAAACAAAATTTAGGTTGAGAATTGATTCTAGTGAAAACTAGTTGCACTCTTTTTGGTTCAAAATTATATTTGCGCAATAATGATATTAAATCAATATATCTAGCAATTGGAAGCACAACACTAAAATAACCTTTTTGCTCAATTATTTTAGAAGATAAAGAAATAAGTGTTTCTAAATCTAAATTAATTTCATGTGTAGCCAGTTTTTGCGCATATGTACCAGTTTTTCTAACTTGATTATAGTTTTCATTGTAGTAGGGTGGGTTAGCAACAATTGAAGAGTATTTCTTAGCAAGATTATTCCCACATTTAAAAGCATAATCTTTTGCATATTCTTTAAAATCAGCTTCAAAAATTTTTATTTGGTCTTCCAAATTATTTAAACATACATTTTGCTTAGCCAACAAAACTGCTTTTGGTTGAATTTCAACTGCGTCAATTTTTATTTTCTTGGATCTAGCAGCCATAAAGATTGATAAGGCTCCATTATTCGTACCAACCTCGAGCATATTCGATACATTGCGATTAATTGAAACGAAATTACCTAATAAAATTGTATCAACAGAATAATTAAACATCTCCTTATCTTGATAAACAAAGAGGTCATTACCATATCCTAAGTTATTTTTAAAAACACCGATTTTTTTCATAATAACTAATTATAAATTAATATTTTTTTTGATACTACATTAAGTTAGATTAATCATTTCGTTTTAATAAAATGTTTAAAACCTCATAATTTATAAAAGCCTTATACATAATGATAAATAACAACAAACTAGTTATCAAAAAAACAAATATTTTCCTTAAGCAAATTAAAAACCAGAATGAACCTGGTTTTTAATTTGAATTTCTATTTTTTTTCACCGGGGATGCCAAATATATCAATAATCGGACCTTTACCCTTAATTCCGCCTGAGAGAAGATCATAAATATTATCTCATTTTGATGGCCCATTTAAATCTTGAACTTTCGGTTTAGAATCACTTTTTTGTTCTTGTTTAGATTGCGCTTTTGGTAAGGATTGCATTGGTTTTGCTATACCAGGTTCATCACCTTCATACCATGGTTCATTATGTTCTTTTTCATTTTTTGAAAAAATATCTAAATCACCATAAGATGCATCATCTAATGGAAAATCAAATCCATGATTGCCATCATCCTTAGTTTTGTCGTATTCTTTATATAAATTCTTGTAATAGAAGTTTTCAATTACATTCTTAATTTCTTCATTAGTTGGATCACCAAAATCAATTTCAATTTTTGGTGCTTCATTTTTTATATTATTTATAAGATTATTGTTAGTATTTATTGAATCAACTGAGTCTAGTTTAATTGCATTTTTAATTAATAGATCCTTAATTGGTTTATTTTGTTTTATCAAATCTGTAAGGACCTTTTTTGAATGATGTTTTTTTAAATCTTCATAAACAATTTTAATATTATCGCCAAACTGTTGATTTTTATCTTCATTTGGAGTTTCTGGTTTCTTTGGTTCAGCTGGTTTTTCTGGCTTGCTTGGTTCAGCTGGTTTTTTTGGTTCTTCTGGTTTAGCAGGATTTGCACATGATAGAGCTATAACTGGTGTTGCCAAAACAGGTAAAAATCCTAGAAAAAGTAATTTGCTTTTTTTCATTTTTCTCCTTATGTTTAATTGAGTTTATAAAGCATATTTTATAGTATTTTTTTTTTTTTTTTGTTTTGGCATAATTTCATGATTAATGCTCTAATTATGACCAAAATTTAGACAAAAACAAGGCATTTATGAAGGCACTTTTTACTACTTAACATTAGTCTAATTTACGTCCTTGATCTAATAAAAAAGATATTTACTGCGAAAATATCACTAACATAAATTTGTTTTATTTAATTCGTTATTCAATCATTAAACTAAGAAATAAAAAATGGCAAAACAGCCATTTTTTTGAACAAATTAATTTAATCTGTTCTTTTTGTTGTGGAATCAAAACCCTCTAATTTTAGTTTAAATTCGCGCAAAACTTCATTCTTTTGATTATTAAGAATTTCAACTATTTCTTCTGGGGTTTTTCCTTCAGAAACTAGCCGTTTTCTTTCTGATTCAAGTAAAAAGTTAATAAATTCATTTGCAGCATTAATGCTTTCTTGAATATTGTTTGGATTAATATTATTTGCCAATCAAGGAAAATCAATTTGGCTATTTGAGGAAGGCAATGCCTCATAGTTATTCAATAAGTTAATACTACATTCCATTGCTATTCTATCAGTAAGTTCCTTAAATTTTTTTGAACCTAATTTAGTGTAAATTTGATATGGGTTTTTTTGAGCATACTGAACTAAATGAGTGCTACGACGCAATTTGTCCATAACATTAATATGGTCTTGCCATCCTGAATCAAAAACATTTAGGATAATATTTCTTTCTGATTTTACTAATGAAGTTAAACCATATTTTTCAATTATGTTTTGTCTTAAACGGTCATATTCCTTTTTTCAGATATTTGTTATATAATTTTTTAACTCTTCACGATCCATTTTTATAATTTCACCTGGTTCAAATTGATGCTGAGTTAATAGCATAAAATTACGATTTAGATATTCGGCAAAATTGTCAAAATCCATTGTGTCATTTTTCTTAACAAAATAAGGATTATTAACAATTTGCTTAACAGCCACATTAAACATCTTGTATATAATTGAACCCAAATCGTCTCGTTCCAAAATTAAGTCGCGTTGTTCGTATATTAGGTCACGTTGTTGTCTAATAACGTCGTCAAAATTTAAAACACTTTTACGACTATCATAGTTAAAACCCTCAATTTTCTTTTGCGCTTTTAAAAATGCTGAACGAATTAATTCACCAGGAATAGGATTTGAACCATATTCCTTAAATATTTCCTTTCATCTATCTTGAACAGAAAATCTCAAAATTAATTGGTCATCTAACGATAAAAAGAATTTAGTATAACCTATATCCCCTTGACGGCCAGAACGACCCTTAAGTTGATTATCAATACGACGTGATTCGGCTTTTTCTGTTCCTAGAACGTATAAACCGCCATGTTCAATAGCTTCTTTTGTTGGCTTAATATCCGTTCCACGTCCTGCCATATTAGTAGCAATAGTTACAGCACTTGCTTGGCCAGCCTTTGAAATAATTTCAGCTTCGCTAGCATCCTGTTTTGCGTTTAAAACAGTATGTGGTATGCCTTCTTGCAACAAATATTCATGCAGAACCTCAGAATCTTCAACTTGTGCTGTTCCAATTAAAATAGGTTGTTTACGCTGAAAGGCTCTTTTTACTTCTTTAACAACGGCCATTCATTTAGAATGCATATCAACATAAATTTCATCTTTTTCATCTTTTCTAATAACTGGTTTATTTGTTGGAACAACATTAACACGCATATTATAGATATCAATAAATTCCTTTTCTTCCGTTTTGGCAGTACCAGTCATACCGCTAATTTTTTTAAATAATCTAAAGAAATTTTGATATGTAATAGTAGCAAGTGTCTTTGTTTCTGATTCAATCTCAACTCTTTCCTTCGCTTGAATTGCTTGCTGCAAACCTTCAGAATAGGCGCGCCCTTCCATAATACGACCAGTAAACGAATCTACGAGTTCGATCTTATCATTTCTAACAATATATTCAACGTCAAGCTTCATAACTTTATGAGCTCTTAATGAATTTTGAATTCTATGAACAAGCTCCGAATTTTCAAGATCATATAGATTTCTTAAATTAAAATATTTATTTGCTTTTTCAATTCCTTCATCAGTAAGATAAACAGATTTTGTTTCTTCGTCAATAAAGTAATCATTTTGGTTTAATGTTCTTACAAATAAATCTGCAATAGTATACATTGTACTTTCTTCATGATCACCACCGGATATAATCAGTGGTGTTTTAGCTTCATCAATTAGAATAGAATCAACCTCATCCAATAAAATATAATCAAGCCCTCTTTGAACTTTTTCTTCTTTTGACATAACCATATTATCTCTTAGATAGTCAAAACCCAATTCTGAATGAACCGAATAAACAACATCACATGCATAAGCTTCTCTTTTTAAATTAGTATGCATTTGCGCTTTATTAATACCAACACTTAAACCGAGAAATTTAAAAACTTGTCCCATTTCCTCAGCATCACGTTCTGCTAAATACTCATTAACTGTCGAAACAATAACACTATTGCCACCAATAGCATTTAAATAAACGGGAGCGATAGATGTAATAGTTTTTCCCTCACCTGTTTTCATTTCTGCAACAGAACCTAAATCAAGAATAATACCACCTATCATTTGCACATCATAAGGTCTTTTGCCTAAAATTCTTTTTGTTGCTTCACGTGAAACAGCAAAAACTTCAGGTCTAATATCGTCCTGACTCTCGCCTAACCTAATTCTTTCGCGAAATTCAATTGTTTTATTTTTCAGTTCCTCATCACTTAATTTGGCAATACTTTCTTCTAATTGATTAATTTTTTTTAATGTTTGCTCTGCAATACGCATTTCAGTTGATTTGAATTTAAAAAATTTCATAATTTAATATTTTATATTAAATTTAGCAAAAAATAGACAAATTAAAACAGACCTATTATAAAGATCTGTTTTAATTAGATTTTGTATATTCTATTTTAACTCAATAATCTTAATGTGTCTTGAGTGAATATATTAGTTACACCAACAATTAAACCATAGATTATGAATCCTAGTATAACTAAACCAGCAACAACAACTGTTAAAATTCCTACAAAACTCAAAACTCTTTTTCCAACTTTTTTTGTTTTTTGTTGATCATTTATAATACTGTAATTTTTATAATCCATAGTTTATCCTTTTGTTGCATTTCCTTGTCTAGAAATAGCAGCCATAATTCTCTTTCTTAAAACAAAGTACACAATCATCATAGGCAAAATAGCTAAAATTGTAGCAGCCATTCTTACCGATAAAATTATTTGTGCTTCGCCACCATCCACTTCAACTCTACCGGTTGTAAATAATCATAAGTTAATTGGTGCATAATAACCAGCAGTTTTACCAGGTGCTGCATCTCACAATAATGCAGGTCATGTATATGAATTCCATGAAGCAAGAGCGGTCAAAATAATAACTGTTCATGTTGTGGCTTTAACCATAGGTAAAGCTACATTAAAGAAGTATTTAATTCCACTTGCCCCGTCAAGCATCGATGATTCCTTAACTGAATTTGGAATAGCTTCAAAAGCGTTTTTATACATATATGCATTAAAAATTGATGTAGCAAATGGGACAACCATTGAAATAATAATTAATGGATTTTTAGTACCGATTCAACCGGCTTTAGAAACTAACGTATATTGTAAAGACAATAAAGTAATTTCAGGAATAACTAACAATGATAATAGCATTCCGAAAAATGCATTTTTTCCTCTTCAATTTCTAAGAGATAATGCATAACCAAGTGTAGTTGCAAAGAATAATCTGACAACAACAGATAAAGCTGTAAATCCAGCTGTAAATACTAGCGCTTGTAGATAACCTTCCTGTAGTGATTGTAGGAAATTACTAAAGTAAAAACTAGTTCCCAAATTGCCGCCAAACTCTTTACCATTTGACAAGAATTTTTCATAATCAAATGGTCATCAAGCAATCTTTGAACCTGGTTGGCCATAAAATCTTGGGTCAACAAGCGATTGCTCAATCATAAAGTAAAACGGAAGAACAACTAAGAAACTAAAGAATGTTAATATAGCAATTTTAAATGATCAAGAGAATATTTTGCCTCATACATTTGTTGTTGAATAAGGCTTGGACATTAATTCTTGTTTAGATTTTAAAGCTGATTTTTCTCTTTTGTATCTCAGCTTTAAGCTTGTTGATAACATTTCTTTCTCCCAATTTAATTTTTAGTTTAAAAATTGATGATACTGATTTCTTCAATGTAAATGAAACTAAGGTACCTAGTATAAATAAGAACACTGAAGCAGCAGCGGTTCTTCCGAATTCTCCAGATTTTGTTGCTTGAAAAATGTAAAGCAATAACGTACTACCATTTTCTGTAATAGAAGCTGAGGCATCGTTATTATATAAGGCCAACGGAAAGACCTTAATACCATTAATAATTCCTATCGTAAATAAGAATGAAATTGTTTTTTGAATTGAAGGTAGGGTAATTTTAAAGAATTGAGACCCACTACTTGCGCCATCAATTGCTGACGATTTATATAAGTCAGGATTAACTGATAACATTGATGTGGTTAGAATTAACACTTGAAAGGCCAATCCTCCTCAAATCCCACGGATCAAGATCACTATAAAGGGATTTCATCTATTACCTGAACCATACAACAGTGGAAAGATAGCACCTTCACTTGTTTTACCAAAAATAGCTGAGAATGTTAGCGAAACAGCTACAGCACCAGTCATGTATGGCAAGAAGAAAACAGTTTGTCAAAAACTACGTGCATATCTTCTAATTACCGTTGTAATAGCAGAACTTATTAATATTGATATTGAAAGCCCTATTGGTAGAGCTACAACGGCATATAGCAATGAATTAACAACTGCTACATCAAATTTAGGATCATTAAAAACCCCTGCTTTTCCTTTTGTTTGATAATAATTTGCTATTGATCATCCGAATCCTCTAAATGATGTTGGGGCACGGAATGATACAATAATAACAAGAATAAATGGAATAATAATCATAAACGCCAAGGCAATTAAGGAAGGCAACATCAATAAAAATGGTTTTCAAAATGGTGTTTTAGTATTTAATATACTTAGAGCTTCCCCTGTCTTTTTGATACGATATTTTTTTCAAAAGTAAGTGTTCATTAAACTCTTTCCTTTGTATCAACATCAAACAAATGGTACAATTCTTTTCTTTTAATACTTAATCTAACGTTTTCACCAATTTCATATTTTGTTTTAGCTGAAAGGAAAACATTAGCAATCTTATCAATTGATTTTATATAAATTTGGGCTTGGATTTCTTTTCCTAGATATTCAACTAATTTAATATCACCAGTAATAATTCCGTTTTCGTCTTCAACCAACGATTCACCGCGAAACCCTAAGTCAATAGTTGCTTTTTTGTAATTTTCTGGGGCTTTAATTAATTTTTGTCCTTCGTAATATACATATCCATCTTTAATTGGTGTTTCAAAAATAGTCATTTCAGGAACACCAAGGAATTTAGCAACAAATTCATTTTTAGGCGTTAAATAAAGTTCCATTGGAGCACCAATTTGTTGAACTTTGGCAGTAGACATGCAAATAATTTTGTCACTAATAGACATAGCTTCTTCCTGATCGTGGGTAACAAAGACTGTTGTAATTCCAAGTTCTTGTTGAATAGAACGTATCCATTTTCTTGTAGAAACACGTAGCTTAGCATCAAGGTTTGATAAAGGTTCATCCAATAGAAGAATCTTTGGTTTCTTAACAATAGCTCTAGCAATAGCAACACGTTGTTGTTGCCCACCTGATAACTGCGTTGGTCTCTTACGTAAATTTTTAGTAATTTCAACTCTTTGAGCAACATCTAAAACATCTCTAATAATTGCTTCTTCTATTGTTAAAACATCTTTGCCTAAAATTCTAATTTCTTTTTGTAAATCATCCGGCAATAAAGCAATTAATTCATTTAATGACTTCTTTAAATTTCTTGTTTTTATATTATTGCTTTCTAAAATTGGAATAATTAAAGAACGAATAGCTTCTTTGTATACTGTTTCCGTCTCAATCTTCGTATGTTTTAAACGTTCCTTAATTTGCTTAATTTGCATTCCGATAGGATCGATCTTTTGAACAGCAATTTTTTCTCTCAAAATTTGTTTTGCTTCATTGACCTTTTGAGTATATTCAAGTCTACTTTCATTATATCTTTTAACATACTCATTTTTAAGATTCTTAATCTTTTCTTTAAGATGTTGTTTAATTTCTTTTCTTTTATTAGAAAATTCAACTATAATACTCTTTTGCTTTTCAAATAAATCACCACACCCTGACTTATCTCTAACCATCATAATTTCAATTTGTTCTTTAATTTCACTTATTTTTGCAGCGCGTTCAATTTCTAAGTCATTAAGTAACTTATTTGTTTCTTCCCTAACATCTTTAATATCTTTTAAAACTTTTTTAGTTAAATTAGATAAGATAGCTGTTTTTTTAGTAACAATGAAATTATAGTTATTTACTTCATTATCAATAATATTGTTATATTGTGTTTTTAACTCAGTTAAATAATTTCTTGTTTCGCGCGGATTATCAATAGTGTGGTATAGTTTTGTTCTTGTTTCAGAAATAAGTTCTTCAGAAACCCCATAGAACTTAAATATTAGTTCAAATATTTTTTGTTGAGCTAATTTTGATTTTTCAATAATTTCTTCTTTTCAGTGTTTATCATTCAATAGTGGAAATGCTATGTTATCATAAACAGTCATATGAGGGTATAAAGCGTAATTTTGGAACACTAACCCCAATTCTCTTTGTTGAGGTGAAAACTTTGTAACATCTACACCAGAGAAAAATAACTTTCCACTTGTAGGACGCAATAATCCAGAAATGGCATTCAGAGTAGTAGTTTTACCTGAACCTGAAGGGCCTAGTAATGTAACTAACTCTCCTTTTTCAATCGCAAAAGAAGCATTATCAACAGCTAGTGATTCACCAAAGTCAATGACTAAATCCTTGACTTCGATCGCAGGAACTAATTTTTTAGCCTGATAACGTTCTTGTGAAAAACCGTGAATATGGCTTTGCGTTATTTTTTTATTTTCCTTTTTCATTTATTTTACTTCTTTCTTTGATTGTTTAGTTCCTAAAAATTCAAAAATATTATTTTGTGGATTAACAAATTTTTGTTTATTTTTTTTCTCAATATTAAATGGATACATAAATTGATATGCATCATTAATCAAATCAGAGCCATGAGCTTGATATTCTTTTGACAAATCAACTGGCAATTTAAATTTAAGGTTAAGGTCTTGACCGCCGACAGAAATATTAACACCTTCTTTAGCATAAAATCCTTTATTGTTGAAATATCCGTCATTAAAAGCCCTTGCAGCATAAGGCAATAAATAAGATAATACTGCGCTCTTTTCAGTTTTTTCATAATCATTAACAAATGTTTTAAAATCTAAAGCGTCAATTCTTGGTAATGTCCAACCATTAGCCAACATTTCAATACTAAAGTTTTTTTCAAATAAATCGCCAAAGAATACATATGCAACGTATCTACTATATGAATTATTAGACCAATTATCAGATACTAGTCTTACATTTTTACCTTGAAGAATACCCTCAACATAAGCACTATCAAGATTTGATAATTTTCTTTCACGCTCTGTTGTACCCTTAGTATTTTGCTCTAAAGTATCAATTAATGGAATTCTAATCTTAATTTTTTGTCCATTCTCAAAGGTTGTTTTTGAGGTCAGATTTTTTTTGATTGTAACTTCAATAGTATCACCATCAAACACTTGAGTTACTTGCCCCTCAACAGCCCCAAAGTTTTCTCATAATGATAAAGCGATTTTTTTAGTTGTCCCTTTTTCCACATCATCAATAATTTCAGTTTCAATAACATTATCTAATGTTTTCCCAACACTGTGATAATTGCTAGGTTCAAATAAAAAAGTAGCATTTAATTTTAAATTATCATAGTATTCTTTTGTTTTTTCATTTTGACAAGAAACGGACAATAGTGGAAAGGTAAAAATTGGTGCTAATAAAAATAATTTTATTTTTTTCATTTCTTCCCTTTTGTTAAAAAAACACAAAAATTTTGTATTTTTTTATTTTGATATTATGCAAATAATTTAAGAATTTCATTAATAAAATCTTCGAATTTAACTGGTTTTTTATTTAAAACCTTGTTAACAATAGCTCTACCAGCGGAACCAATTGATTCTCTTAGTTTATCAGAAGATGTTGAATAAACGTCTTCTGCTGGTTGATATTCATTGCTGTTTGTTTGGATTTTTTTGAAGTTTTCAAACGCAATTTTTGATGCTTTATTTAAACCTTCAATATTATCTTGATTAATGTAATCTGCAGTTGGCGAAATATAGCTACCAAAGTAATTAAATGCATCAATTGGCTTAACATTTTTGTATTCAGTAGTTTTACCTTTATTTGTAAAACTTATTGATGCTATTTTTTCCTTAAACAATCATTGTACAAATAATTGGGTTGCCTTATCTTCTTTTTCATTAGCATGAATCAAAACAAGTGAAGGCCCTTGAATAAATACTGATTTTTTATCTTTAGAAGCATCTTTAACCAATGGAGTACTAATTCAATCAGCATCTTCAAAATTCAATAATTTTTCAGCAGTAAATACTAATTGTGAAATTAAACTTTTATCAACTAATACATATGAACTTCCATCATTAACAAATGTTGTACCTAATGAAACTACTTTCTTTATTTCTTCAGCACTAAGTGCAATTTTTAGTGTACTTGATAAAACTAGGTTATTGTTTTCAACGCTTCCGGCTAATAAGCGATAATCCTTATTTTTATTAAATTCATCAACTAATTTTACCCCGACTTCTTTAGATGCTAATTGTTTATCATATTGGCCAACAGTAGTACCTTGTGATAAATCATTTGCATAGATATTATTTATATGTCTTCCTGATTTGAATTTTAATACAACATCTTTACCATCTTTTTCGTCTTTATTTACAAGTTCATATAATTTTTCAACTTTATTTTTTTGATCCTTAATATAATTTATTGTTTCTGTATTACCGCTTATATATGTATGTGAGTATCCGGCTGTTGAACCAATGCTTATTGCCATATTATGTTTAGTTAATAAGCTTGAACCATAAGCTCCACCACCGCCAATTCAAACTGCTCCAGATTTAATACCATCAAAAATAGTTTTTGTTATTTTTTTAAATAATTCATTTTGGAATGTGCCATTTTGTTTAAATGATTCATAATCATATCCACCAGTAAGATCATGACCTGATGAAGGATTAATATATTGTTCACTTACATTACCCTTAGTGATAGCAACATTCATAACATTAACAACTGATGCTAATGAGTCAATGCCTAAAATAGGTTTATTTAAATCATTTGGATATAATTTTTTGGCAGCAATAGCAAATTTAATTAACTTATCATATTCTTGAAAAATTGAGTCATCAAGTGTTAAATTTAGTTCTAAGATACTTTTTTTAGCAGCTTGCATATCAGTAGCTTTGCTCTTTGCTCACTCAGTGTCTACGTAATTAGCATCACTCTTTGATGTCTTGTCATAATAATCAATGTATTCTTTAACTTTTTTGGTTGAAGCATCTTCGCCCATTTTTACACCAGCATCTTTTAATTCTTTTAATAATTTACCTAAAAGAACTTTATTAACTGATTGCATTTCAGAAGATCTTGAAAATGGAACTACTCATTTTTCTTTTGATTCTAGATTACCACCAATTTCATCATTAACATGCTTAAATGCTTCGGCAATATTCAAATTTTCATAAACATCATTTGGTAAAGCCAAATTCATGTCCAACTTTGCCAATATAGATGCAGCAGTTGGGTAGTTAATCATTATATTTCAAAATTCTTTTGTTTCTTTTGCACTTAATTTAGTTTCTAAGGCATTTGTTGAATAACCATTTGGTGTAAAAACGATTTCAACAGGTAAATAACCATTTTCAGTCTTTTTAGCTTGTTCTTCAGCTGAACCAGATTTTAATCATTTGTTAAATTCACTAACAATAGTTTTTAATCCAATACCTTGAACATTATTTTCAGAAAAACCAGTAGCAATTTTTAATTTGCCATCATAAACTTGGTCATATCTAGCACTAGAATGTGAAGGACCACATGATGCTAAAAACATAGGGACTGCAAAAAGTGATAAACCACTTAATGAGAATAAAATTTTATTACTTCTTTTCATTATTTATCCTTTCATTTTTTTACTTAAAAACAAAAAACAATAACGATCAGAAAACTAATCGTTATTGTTCAGTTGTGAAATGTGAGTTTTGATTTGTGTAATTCACAATATAAATTTTACTACTTTTTAAATTTTATTAATTTAATAAAAGCGACGGATTTTTATCAATTCATTCGATTTTAAACCCAAAAATAGTGTTTAAATTGCTAAGAAACTTATGCAAATTAATTTTAAAATATATTATTTTTTCTAGGTTTTGGCTAGTTTAACATTTTTTGAACTATATTTCTTTACAAATGTTCTTAATTTTATTAACGAATGATTTAATGATGATCTTGACTTATAAATTTTTTTATTAGCCAATAGTTCCACCAGGTTAGATAGACTACTATCAAGATTATTTTTTTTAATTTTAAAGAAAGCTAATTCCTGCTTAGTAAAAAGAAATGTTAGGTTATTTTTTTGTACAAAATCATAGTTTTCTAAAAACTGGATATTAGCATTAGCAATTCGTTGTTGATTATATATATCAAAGTTTGTAATGCGATTTATATTATTAAAATAATCTCGTTCAATTTTATATTCTTCAAGTTGATAATATGAATTAACCGTTTCAATGGCTTTCAAAAAATCACAAATATGTTCAATTTTTTTTAAATAAATTAAAAATTTATTTTCTCTTTTTAATAATTTAAATTCAAGATTATATTTATTTAGTATAGTCAAACATTGTAGAGCATTATCAAAATTATAAAACTTCAATTCAAGATGATTTGAAGAACTCTCAAAATTTGAGACTGAGCCAGATGCTAAAAAGATGCCAGAAAAATATTCACGTTCATATTTTAATTTTCCGTTATAAAAATCTGCAATTTTAATAACAAACTCATTTTTTCTTTCTAAAAAATAAGGAATTGATTGTTCTACTAAAAGCTGCTTAATAAATTCAAATATTATTTTATTATTAATGATTAATTTAAAAGCATTTTCTTCTATTTTTGACGTAGCAAAAACACCACTTAACAAGTTTAATTTATCTTGTTTTTTTAATGGTCTATTTATAATTTCTTCTTTGATTGTTTGAGTAAACGTTTTATTTCCCATAAGTTTATTTTAGTTATATTATATTAACACATTTTTAAATAAATAAAATATGTCCTTTATTGTGGAACATATTTTATTTAAAATTATTTTATTTCTTTTAATTGTGGAAATAAGAGAATTTCTCTAATTGAATCATTTTGAGTTAGAAGCATTACCAAACGGTCGATCCCAATTCCGCAGCCACCTGTTGGCGGAAGACCATATTCTAAAGCGTTAACAAAATCTCAATCAATTTCGTTTGCTTCTTCATTACCGTTTTCTCTTTCCTCAAGTTGGGACTCAAATCTTTCTAGCTGATCAATAGGATCTGAAAGCTCAGTAAACATATTAGCAAATTCTTTGGTTCCAATAAATAATTCTGCTCTTTGAGTAAAACGGTCATCATCTAATTCTTTAAATGCTAAGGGGCTAATCTCAATGGGATGGCCATAAACAAATGTAGGTTGTATTAATGTTTCTTCGATATATTTCTCAAATAGTTCATTAATAACGTGACCTAACTTATAATATTTTTGCGTCTTGATTCCATGTTGTTTAGCTAATTCAAGGGCCTGAGCATCACTTAAATTACGGACATTAATTCCTATTTTTTGCGAAACGGCATCAACCATATTAATCTTTGCAAAAGGGTATTTAAATTCTATTTCATAGCCGTTAAATTTAACATTTTTAATATTTAACTTTGTGGTTAAGTGTTTAAATACGCCTTCCGTTCTTTCCATCATTCCTCACATATCTGAATATGCTTCATAAAATTCAATTGAGGTAAATTCAGGATTGTGTGTACTATCAACCCCTTCATTACGGAAAATACGTCCAATTTCATAAACTCTTTCCAGACCACCAACAATACATTTTTTTAATGGCAATTCTGTGGCTATTCTTAAATAGAATTCACGGTTTAAAGCATTATAAAATGTTTTAAAAGGTCTAGCTGCAGCTCCACCTAATATTGGTTGCAATACAGGAGTGTCAACTTCGAGATAATCTAAATTATCAAAAAATTCACGTACACCTTTAATAATTTTGGTTCTTAAGATAAAAGTATTTTTTGATTCTTCATTAACTATTGTATCAACATAACGATGTCTACGTCTTTCTTCTGCATCAACTAAACCATGGTATTTATCAGGCAATGGTTTTAATGACTTTGTTAATAAAACAAGTTTTGAGGCCTTGATCATTAATGCTTCAGTATGGGTTTTAGAGATAAATCCCTCAACACTAATAATGTCACCTAGATCTAATTGTTTTAAAACTTCTTGAGAAAATTCATCTAATATTTTTTTATCAATATAAATTTGCATTTTACCATTGCGGTCCTGTAATACTAAAAAAGGACCACGTTGAGCGACAACCCTACCATTAAAAACAACAAATTTATTTTCAGCATCAATTGCTTCTCTTGTTTTGCTTTCATACAATTTCATTATTTCTTGCGATGAAATAGTTGGTCTAATAGTTGAATTAAATGCTCTAATATTTTTTTGCGCTAAGATTGAAATTTTGTTTCTTCTTATTTGTTCTTGTTCTGAATATTTTCTTTCCATAAATTTATATAATCTTTCAAAATAATATCCTAATCGTAATAAGGAATGATGTGAATATGTGTTCTAAAAATTGCTTGTCCAGCAGCTTCATTATTATTTATAACTAATTTGAAACCAGAAGCATTAAGCTTATCTGTTTGCAATAAAGCTAATTTTCTAGCTTTTTTGACCAATTTAACCAAGTCTTCTTCTTCAATATCATATAAGTTTTGCGAAAACTCTTTTGGTACAACCAAGAAATGGCCTTTTTCTACTGGATCAATATCTAGAAAAGCAATAACATCAGCATCCTCATAAATAATTGTTGCGGGTATTTCTCTATCAATAATTCTCTGGAATGTATCTTTTTCCATAATTTTCTTTTTTTAAATTAATCCTTCCACTTTAAATAATTCTAAAACAATTGGGTTTAGCTCTGTTAACTTAAATCCTAGATTGTCTATTATATATTTATTAGCCTCTCTAAACAAAGTGTTTCCTTTTGAGACAACAATATAGTTAGCAATAATACTTTGTTGCGTTGCATCATTTCATGGGGTATTTTCAAAAGTAAAAATTTTCTTATCAACAATTTCATTTTTTAGATTTTTTACTTTTTTAGATAAATATAATGGTGCTAATTTAATTACATATGAAGCATCAATTTTTTTATCATTAATAACATCGATAAATGTTGGATACTTATCTAGGTTATAATCATTTGCATTAGTTTGGTCTATAAATTTCTTATCCTTATATTCTAATTCAGCACTAAAATCGTAATAATGTCTCGATCCAAGTTCCTTAATACTTAATCTCATTGGCGCTCTTAGAATTTGACCACTAAAAGTTATCGAGTCTTTTAATTCAAACATAAGGGTATATTTTTTGCTTTCTAAAGTTATTTCTTTAGTAAATACTTTTTCATTATCATTTTGTCTTGTAAGGCCTTCAAATTCAATATCCTTAGCATTAAATACTTTTAAATTTTCTTCCTTATCTTGTTTAGATTTAAGTGATGCTGTGGCCTTAATTTTTGGTAACTTCTTTTCTTGAGCAAGAATTTTTGCTAATTTAAAATAGTCCTGGTCTAATACTTTTTTAGTTTTTGGATCTACAAAACCAAAAACAGGTGAAGTAAATTTTTTGGCTGTGTAAAATGAGTTTGATAAATCGCCTGTTGTTTCTGAATTAGCAACAATTCCGTTAAATGCTCTTAATGTTTTAAGTTCAAATCCTTCTGAAGCACCAGTTTTTAAAATATATTCGGGATATTTGGCAACCGGATTGTAATCATACTGTTGAGTTTTTTTAGGATTATATGATGCTAGATTGTTAAAATCGTTAAAGGTTGAAATATTTGCCTTACCAATTCTTAAATTCATATCTTTTGTATCAGTAAATGATCATCTTTGGATAAGGGGGTTTTCAAGAAGATACTTAATTAAATAAAGATTATTACTTGAAAAATCAAGGGCATCATAAATATCTTTTTTTAACAATGTAGTTGAATCTTTCTTTATTTCCTCTTCAAGACTTACTTGATATTTATCTAGGCCATTTTGATTAACGGATAGTTTTTTAAACTCATCTCTTGATTTTAATAGATAAATTTTAGAAACTAGCATTTTTTCTAACTCTAATCTAAGATTTTCCTGCAAGAACTTAGAGTTCTTCATTAAAAATATAAATTCATCTTCTCTAGGAATATTTTCAGGGGCTGGATTATAGGTGCTAGTATCAATATTTAATCGAATAAAATCATGTTTTAGATTTCAAAACTTTTGAGCATCAGTATTTAGTGAAACAGAGGCATAATATTTAAATAAGTCATATAAATCTTTATGAAGTTGATTATTTTTATTTTCAATCGCAGAAGCAATTTTGTCTTTTTGATTAATATTTTTTAAATCATTAACATAAAATTTTTCAAGATATGTATCAACAACTGATAAAATCATTTGATTCTTTGATGTTTGCTGTTTTAAAAAACCTGATTGATAACCCGGGGTTTCAGCATTATTTTGTGATTTATTATTTGCACATGATACTAGTAATGGAACACCAGAAAATATTAGAGGTGATAAACTAAGTAATACTTTTGAAAGTTTTTTCATTTTTTTCCTTTCCTTATAAAAACTTTTCTATTCTAAAACATATTTAACTATGATGTCAAATAAATAAGAAATAATATCTTTATTATCATGTGGTTTAATTATAAATTTATTTGTATTTGTATCATATTCGAAGTCAGCTACAAGATTATCATTAATTTGTTTCTTAATAAAATCTTTTATTTGACCATATTTTTTATTTACAATAGTTGCCTTATTTGTTTGTTCTAGTGTTGAAATATAGTTTAAAGCTCCTTTAATATCTGCATCATCAAAGTTTTTTTCTTTATCCGAATCAATAGGAGTAAATTTTTGTTGTTTTAAATATTCTTTGAATGTATCTTGTGAAAGAAGATCGTTAATTTGATATGTAGTATCTAATATATCGGCAAAAATAGTATTTAAATTGAACAATTCACTAGTAAATGTATTTTTGTAATTTGCTTTTGATTTAATTGCTAAATCTTTAACAATTAATTTTTGAACAGCTTCCACTGTATCAAACTTGTGTAAATTTTGAATTAATATTCCTTTTGGAGATACTGAAACAAAATTTTCCCCGACCTTGTAAATAGCGTTAATTTTATTGTCCTTATTACCATTCACAAATACATCTTTAAATGCATTACCAAATAATTTGTTAAATTCTTTATCTTCAAGGTTATTAATTATTTTCTCAACTTCGTTATTATACTTAGCATATTCCTCAACGTAATCAGCTTTTTTTTCTTTTGAAGTAGGTTCCGTATTCAATGCACTCTCAAGTTTTTTCTTAAAATCTGTTTCAAGATTATTATAACCACTAAGCGATTTTAAAACCTCAATTAGCTTTTTCTTTAAATCCTTAAACAAATCATTCTTTTGAGTATATTTATAAATACCTTTATCAGTTTGTGCGTCACCTAGTAAAATTGATAGTAGCCCAAAGTATGAAGATGGTTCACTTGAAGAAATTGCTTGTTTTAAATTAACAAAACCCTTTGATCCAAATTTTGAAGCATTTGCCTTATCGGCTGATAAATATTCAATTAATGTCTGGTCATTTTTTGCATGTCTTTCATCATCTGAAGTAATGTTATCGTTTTTTATTAATGTGCTAAATCCTCTAAAATCATTTAATGCATCAATTGCAAGTTTTAATTTATTGTGAGTATCATTTTCCGGATATGCTGAAAACTTAAGAAGATTAATTATTTCAGCCTTTGTTACAATCCATGGTTTTTCAGCACCAGTTGTATCTTGATGAGCAGATAATGAAAATTCTGATAAAATGGCTTGTTTTCTGTCGATTCATGGCTTGATAAATCTTTCAGGATTTCTAAATTCCTTAACAAATGATGTTGTAACAAACATCGGAATTTTGATTGAAGCTTGTGAATTTGTTTGTGACTCAATTGAATCCTCTGCTGGCAATACATAATTTTTGTTTTCATGAGCAAAAGGCAAAAATATTTTTTGGCCTTTTTTAGCTATTTCAACTCTTTTGCCATTGTATTCATAAAAAACATCTTTATTGGCTAGGATACCATTTTTTAATTCATTGTATGTTCAATCAGTATTAACTTCGGTTTTATATCTACGATAAGCATTTTTGTTGATTTCTAAATTAACTCGGTATTCCAAAGCTTGTTTCTCATTTTTTGATGATCCTCATGATGGCTTCGAAATCTCTTCTAAGAATTTTTCTTCTCATTTTTGTTCAAGGCCATATTGCTTTTGATACTGTCTTTTTAAATCATCAATTTCTTTTTGCACTTTTTCTTTAATTTTATCAATCGAATCTAGGGCAAAAGATTTTTCATCTGTTTTTGCTTTGTCGGCATTATAAACTGCTTGATATCATAAAGAAGCCTCATACTCTTTCTCATAAAGATATTTGGCAATGTTTTTTTCAATAGAATCAAAAATATTTTTGTTTTTATTTGTTAGAGTAGGATTTTTGTCTAGCTCGCCATATGTTAAAGTTTTAATAGAACCATCTGGTTGAATGATTTTAATAATTGAGCTTTTTTCATCCAATATTGGAGTTGGAGCAGGTAGGGCCTTCGAAGCTTGAACAAGTGGAATAGAAATACCAGCTGCTAAAACAGCTGAAATGGCGGTTGCTCAAAAAGTTCCTCAAATGACCTTTTTTCTCTTAGCTTTTTGTTCAGTGGTTATTTGTTTTTTAAATTTTTCTGACATATTTGCCTTTCATTCTGAATATAGTAATGTACAAATAAAAATATTCATATTTAATTAATTAAATAAGATAACAAAATTTTACCACTTTTTACATATATTTTGCTAACAACAAAACCAAGTTAACACAGGCAGCTTAAGCAATATTTAGTAGAGAATTAGCAAATTAAATAAATTAAGGTAAAAATAAATTTAAATTATAATTTTAAAATATGACTAAAATTTTTAACCATAAACTTGACATCTTGAAAGAATTTATTAATATTTGCAGTAAGCATGAGCTCTGATATAGTCTTGATTTTAATAGTCTTTTAGCAGTGGTTAATAACCTGGAATATTGAAATGAAACTGATCATTATGAAGTAATGATGACTTTTGAATCATATGAAAAACTAAGACAATTATATCCACACAAGGTAATTGATTCGGTCAAACACTCTGACTATTATTCGTTACAAAATAAATTTGTTGAAGATAGTAAAAATATATACAATGATTGCCCTTTTGTTGATATTAATTTAATCATTCCCACAACGATTAAAAAAATAAAAAAGATGTATAAATTTTCTAATAAAAGTAAAAGCTTTATACAATATTATGCTACTATGAATTATTCAAATATTCCTAAAATTAAAAACAAAATTATTATTTCTAAATTCCTAAAGGCTTTAAAAAAATCGATAAACTATAAGGATTTAGTAAATGGTCTAAACGATGATATGTATGAAGGTTTTGTTATAACATCACCAATAATTAATCATTTTTTTCTAACAAAATGATTAACAAATACTAACTATAACATTCGTATTTTTGAAAAAGATGGGCTAAAACTTCATGTTATAAATGAATATCAAAATTATTTAAGAAACATCTTTGGAAGTGATTGAAAAAACATTAAAGAAATTGCAGTTCCATATCACTTTGGCTCATGTATCGACATTATAAAAAGTGTTTCTAACAACGATGATAAATAATTAAGATTTTCTTAAATTAAAATAAAAAACCAGTTTATTACTGGCTTTTTTTCTTCAACTAATTACGCTCTTTTTTCGGCTATTCTTCTTTTTTTGGTTTGAGTAGCAACTTTTATTCTAGAAATACCAAATACAATTGCTGAAACAATTATTAATATTAGCGTAATACATATGAATACAAGTAATACTATTTTCGTCAATGTGAATGCAGAGATAAATAAAGCGATCCATATTGGTAAACACGATGATAACATGCAATATGAGGATACTATGTAAGATTTTTTAATTTTCTTTGATAGCAAAAATGCTGATAGAGTAATAATAGCAGTTGATAGTATTAACCCAAATATAATAAATAATATAGTTATAATCATTTTAATTTTCTTTTTCCTTTTTTATTAATCATTTTCGTTCTTGATGTTTTATATCCTTAATATGTCCTAATTCAAGATAAATAACTTTATCCGCAATTTGTGCAACATCAGCATCATGTGAAACAATAATTATCGTAGTTCCATAATCGCGGTTGATTTCTTGAAGAATTTTTAAAACAATTCATCCTGTTTTTTCATCAAGAGCACCAGTTGGCTCATCAGCAACAAGAATATCAGAATTTTTAGCTATTGCTCTTAGGATAGAAACACGTTGTTGTTGACCACCCGACATTTGTGAAGGGTATTTAAACATACATTCTTCAAGGTCGAAATCCTTAAATAATTTCTTAATATCCAAATGTTTTGACTTGTCCTTTTGTAAATAAGCGCCGGTCTCAACATTATCATAGCTATTTAGATTTTGCAATAAATTATAGTTTTGAAAAATAAATGAAATATTATCGCGTCTAAATAGCGTTTGTCTAGATTCATTTAGATAAGGCAAATTTATATTATTAACAATAACCTTACCACTAGTTGGTCTATCTAGTGCACTTATTATATTTAAAAGCGTCGATTTTCCTGACCCTGATTTACCATACAATATTGCAATTTCGCCCTTTTTTATGGTTAAAGATACACCTTTTAGAACATCGGTTGCAACGTTTCCTGATAAATAAGTTTTCTTAACATCAAAGACTTCGACAATATTGCCATCGCTATTCTTTTCCTTTTCTAATCCATCTTTTTTTCGAGGTTTATTATTTGCTAATTTATATTTTTTTAACGTTGCACTATCTAATGGATGTCCTGATATTCCATCAGCATTCGAAGCTATTGATGTCTCTTTTTTATTATTCATGGAAACATTTAAATCTTCATTTTTAGATTCAACTTTTTTATTTCTTCTTCACATTATTTTCCTTTCAAGGTGTCAATGGCCTTAATTTTATTTAAACTCTTTCAAGTAGCCATCGAGGTCAGAATAAACACTGTTAAGCAAATTGCCGCTGAGATAATAATTGTTGAATAGTGTAAAACAAGTGGCAAGACAATTTGAGATGTAGCCATCATAAATGCATTAAATACCGAAATCAATAGTAATGTTGCAGGTATCATTAATAAACAAGCAAATATTATAGTCGGAACAAAGTTAGCAAAGAATAGTGAAATCTTTTCGCGATTAGTATAACCTAAAACTGAAAACGTAGCTATTGCTCTTTGATTTGAGGCAATCATAATATTAGTAATAACAATTAATATTATAATGGAAATCAATAGCGACATAACAATAAAGGCTATTAGAATAACATTTACAGTTTCAGAAATATCAGCTATAAAACCTGCTTCAATATCTTTACTATTAACGTTAAATGAAGCACCATACATAATATTTTTACCATAAATAGTATCGGGTTGTATTCCATAAAATTTCGTAAGAATACTGCGTGCTAAACCTTTAAATTCTTCATTTGAATTAGCTTGTTTTACAATCTTTTCATATTGAGATTCATTTATATTAAGAAGTCTAAATAATACGTCTTTATATCTTAATTTAGCTCCAGGGTGTGCTTCATTATAGGAATCAATATTATGTTCATAAACGGATATATAATTTAGATCTTTATTAGATATAAATATGCGTTTAAAGAATTCTCAAACAGTTTGATCGCTTGCACCTTCAACTTCAAATGAAGAGGTAGCACCTCAAAAACCGGTTGATGAATAAGTAGTTAAGGTATCGATCGTTTGGACTGGTGTTGTATCACTAGATAAAATACCATTAAATGCTTCATATTTTCGTCTAAAGTCTCTAGTAATTTTTTGTTTATTTTGTGGGTTTAAGAATATAGCATTTTCTAGTTCTTGCTTACGTGCGTTTTGCAAACGAGTAGTCAATGTGTCATAACCCAAAATTTTGTCTAAGATGTCCTTTCTTGTAATAAATTCACTATTAATGTATGTTTCGGATATATCAATAACTTCAAAGGTATATTTAGTTCTTGGTGGCTTTTGATTTAACGCACGATAACTAAAGCGATCAACATGGTTTAATAAATCAAATTCAATTTTTGAACCAATAGAAAGATTGTATCTTTTTTGGGCAACAGTATTGACAATCAATGGGATTGTAGTATTTTCATTATATTGATAGTTAGCTAATTTTTGTTGTAAATCTTCATTATTAGCATTGTGCATTGAAATGAATCTACTATCACCATAATATCCATAAATCTTTATTTCTTTATTATTATATAGTGTTTTAGCATAAGTATATTTTTCATTAGTTACATCATTTCAATAAATACCGCCAAATGATACAAAGAAATCAAGACTTTCAATACGACGGTAGGCATTAACCAAGAAATTACGATATTCCTGTCTATATCTCGATGTTGAAACAGATTTTGGTTTAAAGTATGTTTCATTAATGGGATCTCATTCAATAAATTTAAACTGTTCGCTAATTCTTCCGTTGGATTGATTGTTTTGATATAAAGACGACGAAGTGAAATAAAAGAAGCTCGTACGATTTTTTATATCTTCTGGCTTATTATTGGCGAGATCTTTTTGAAATTTTTCCAAATCAGTAACGGCAATAATATTTGATATGTCACTATCTTCAACATTTAAATAATCCTTACCGGTTTTTAACTTAGAAATATCAATTAAATATTGGGTAGCTTGCATTTCTTTTGATACACGCTTAAATATTTGCGCGACTCTAGCTCTTTGCGTTTCAGGCAAACTAGCATAAGTAATATCTCAAGGGCTTAATTCAACCGATAAATCAATCAAGATATCAAGTGATGATTTAGTCAACACTGTTGGTGCATACGGAATATGTGGGACATCGGTATTAAATGAACTGCCTGGTCTTAAGAAATTCGGATTAGCATAATCAAGTTGACTACCATTTGATGAAGATGATCCAGCTAAATCATTAGGAACATATAATAATGAATTTATATCAGATTTATTATAAGTAACATAAGGCCCACCTTCAGTTGTCGGACTTTCAAGATCAAGCTTAAATTTATAAAGTCTATCTTTATATGTTTTTGTTATAGCCTTATTAAAAATGTTGTTTGACGATAAAAAGAACATAGAAATCAACGATGTGGTTGAAAATGCTAAGAATAGCGAGAACATTTTTCAGAAATTATTTAGTGCCATAGAGGCGATAAATCTTGCTTTAACTGGCAGTTTTCTAAACATTGCTGAAATTCTTTGAGCAAAATTCCCAACCTTAACCTCAACAAGACCACTCATTAACTCAATAGGTTTTTTTCTAACAGAAATTGCTGTTATTATAAAAATTAAGAAACTAACAAATAACAACGGTGCAATTATTGTACCAAGGATGGCGGAGGTGTGAATAGGAATTATATTATTTTCAAGTGTCCAGTATGAAGACAAAACATTCATTGCTGTTCCCTGTAAGGCAAAACCAACAATATAACCAAGTAAACCACCAACAAAAGCAGGGATTCAACCAAAAGCACAAAATGCAAATGCTATTTTTGAGGTTTTATAACCCTGAGCACGCAATATTCCAACAACTTTATTTCTCGCTTCAATATATCTCTTCATAATAAAGTATATAATGAATGCAACTAAGATAGTTAAAACAGAAATTAAATAGAATGTGGCATTTTTGATTGAATTAACAATAGTTCTAATGGTTACAATTCTTATCTTTCTTTCAGGATTTATATTGTCTAATTCATCTTTTAAATAAACCTTTTTGTTAAATGAATTAGGATTAATAAGATTAATATCATTATTAAATTGCTCCTGCAATTCCTTCGGCGATTTATTATGCAAATATTTTCCATTCTCATCAACAGGTGCTTTAACTAATGCATAAGTCTTAACAGCAAAAGTTGGATATGCTGAATTTATACGGTCAAAACCCTTTGAATTGACATAAATAATTGCTTGGGTATTAGTATCTACTTGAATATTTTCTTCATTAATAACAGGATATAAATAATCAACAGTTGAATCAATACCAATGATTAAATACTCCTGCGTATTAACTTTAACCTTGTACTTTTCATCTAATGAAGAAATAAATAATTGCATAGCATAAGGGTTCGATAGATATTTGCTTATATCACCTTTATAGACTTCTTTACCGTTTTTAGATGCATAACCATAATTAACTTTAGCAACATATGAACCTGAATCTGAATAAGAAATTAAATTTGATATTTTAATAGGTTCTATGATTTTATATACTGATTTTTCTAAAGATGAGGTAATGTTAATACCAAATAAATCAAGTCCCTTACCATTACTATTTCTTAATTTTTGATTAAAAATATAATTAAATCTAGATAGGTCTAAATCAATAGAAGTATCGTTTTTCGATTCAACATAATAAGCAGAATTTTCAAAATTTTGTGTAATTGCTTCGATTTGATAAAATATATCCTTAACATTCGAAGACTTAAGATTATTTAAAACTTTTTTAACAATATAAGCAATATTGCCTTCGTTTGGATTTGGACTTAAAATATAATATAAAGGAATTTGAGGAAAGCTTAGTAGTGTCAAAGGATTTAATAGATTATTAGGAATATTTAATAATGATAAATGATTATTAAGTCTTGAATTTTCAATAACCTTTTTGAATGCCAAATCTAGTTCATAATCATCTTTAATTAACGGTTTTATAGGAGTTTTGTCATTAGTTTCAAGGAATGAATCAAGAAACATTTTTAATGAATTATTGTAATAAGTTGGAATTTGCGAGGCTGTTGCAATGTAACCAAAGTTATAAGTAAGTTCATTTGAATTCTTAATTAAAAGGTCAATTATTTTATCAATAGTTTTGGTGTCAATTCTAGCATTAATTAAATTAGATTTAAATAAATTAATACCGTGCGATTTTTTCAATAAAGAAATAAGTTCACGATTTGCTAAATTAGTATGTGCATGAGCATAAGGAATTTTTAAAAGTGTTGCTTGATACTTATTATCGCTTCCTAATATTCCTAAACTAGGAATTGGATTAATAACTTTATCAAAGTTTTGCATTGCCTTAACAAATTCAGGATTTAACGCTAGTTTATAGATTTCATTTAGAACAAGTTTAATTTGTGCATAAGAAAGTTTTTTAGCATATTGCTTTTCAATAATCTTTTGTCCAGTATTTTGATCAATAGATATTTTATCCTCAATACGCTCAATTCTATTCAAAAAATAAGCCATCTTAATCCATATGCTATATAAAACAAACATATTTTTAATAATTGATTCCTCACCATTTGCAAGAAATGATGAACCTAGATATTTAGCAAGAAAATTATGCAAGGTTTTTAGAATTTCTATTTGTGATTTTTTATCTTTAGCATTTGAATCAATAATTGCTGATAAATAGGCTAAATCAGCATATGATTCGGGCTTTTGGTTTTTGTCTTCTAATATAAAGTCGAACTTATTATCCCTTGGTTTAAGAGATTTGAGTTTTAAAAGAGATACAAAGTTAAAATATTTTTCAAGTTTAGCAAGTAATTTTGATAGATTATTTAGCTCAATATCATTAACAAGTGCTTGCTGTTTAACAAAATCAAACTCAGATTTAGTTAATTTTAATAAAGTTTTAGAATTTATTGCTTGTTTTACCTTTGCAATAATCTTTTTGATATCAACTAAATCAAACTCATTAATAGGAACATTATATGACGAAGGAATAGAAAAACTGCTAGACAAATTATTTGGCAATGCTAATTTAGGCAAAATAGTCAAATCTAGTAATGAAATTTTTCCTTCTTCTTTGGTTGGAATAGAAATATTTAATTCTTTAACCAAACTTTCTGTTTTGTTTGAAAAGTTAAAAATTTTAATAATCGCATTTTGAATTTGAATAATTTTGCTTGCTGAAATTTCATTTTCGCCAACAAGATTTAGAGAGGACATAAATGCTGCCAAATAATCAGATTGATTTAGATATTCAGTATTGTAATCGTTATAAATTTTATTATTAGCTGTAATTGGATATTTATTAATCTTAATTAATTTATTAAGTGAATTAGTGAATTGTTCAATATTTATATTTAAAAAAATACTAAATAGTCCTTCGTTAATATTCTTATATGAGCCATCTTTATTAGCGTCTAAGGCTTTGAAGAATTTTTTAGCCTCATCCTTCGTATTTTTATCTAAGTCTTGATTTATATTTTTGTATGCTTGAACTCATTTTTGGTAGTAGCTGCTTTTTTGCTCTGGATCAAGTATTTTGCTAAAATCTACTAAATTAAAAAGGTTCTTAATGGATTTTTTGAATTTTTCTTCATTCAATGAACTTAATAAAGAAATAATCATCCGTTCATGAGACATTGTTCAATATGTATCATTTACCGCAGTAAACGGTTTATATGGATGGCGATCGTATCAATCGTTTATTATTGCTGAAAATTTAACAAAATCAATTGATGAAAATATTTCGGTTAAAATATCGAAAATTTTTTCTTTATCTCTTATATAAACAAATAGATCTTTTAATGAAATCTTGAGTTGTGGAATAATGTATAAATTAGAAAAATTTAAAATTCCGCTTAGATTATTTATTTGTGAAACAAGATAGTTTTCCCTTTCTTCATTAGTTTTAGCCGATAGTAAATATTGTTTTTTAAAATATAAAAATATCTTTGCAAAGAAATTATGAATGAAAGCATTTGCATTTATATTTATGTATTCAAGATTTTGGTTATTATCTTGCGGCAGAGGTTTAACTAAAAATTTAATAATATCTAAAATTGTTTTTTTTAAAATAAAACGATTAGTTTTTCCGATGGCAAGCAATGTATGTAACCCATTGCTTTCAACAGAATCGGTGACAGCTTTGAAAATACGATATACATCACGGCGATCAAATAATTTTCCAAAATCTGTATCTAAAAGAACTGAACGTAATCTATCAACTAAGGTTTTAATTGTATTTTTTTGTGTAATTTCAAGAGTTAAATCTGGTGAAATTGATCCGAATGATATTGGTAAACTTATTGCGTTTCTAAATTGAGGATTAACAACGGCTCAACCGTTTGCACCTATTTCACCACGAACAGTATAATCTTGTTGAACAAGGTAATTATAAACTTCATCCAAGCTTAAATATTCCTTGTCATTAACTAAAACCTTATTTCACACGATATCGTCTGTAAAACCATCAATATTGCTTTGAACTAAAAATATATATTTATTTGGTCTAGGCATTGCAATTGCCCCAACGACAGTAGATCCTCCGGGGCGCTTTATTTCTGGCGTAGCAGTAGTTAAAACCAATATTTTTCCATCAACTAGGGTTGGAATTTTTGTGTTTTCAAGAAAATCATAGTACTTTTCAAATCTTATATCCGCATTAAAATATTCATTATTTGGCGTAAAATTACGAAAAATAGTTTCAACTAACGACCTAGTATAAACAGCAGGAATTTTAGTTATAAGATTGCTATTTTTATCTGGCTTTAATAAGAATTTATCAACATTTTCATTTGAAATACTTGAATGCAAAATAGATGGATTAAGACTTTCGTTATATAACTTACCGACATTATTTTCAAATCCTAGTATTTTTTTATCCTTATCACCAATATTAACAAAATGAAATACATTCTTTTTTGCATTGCCCTCATTAACTGTTTCAACAGTGATGGTTTTTCTAATACCTAAATTATCTTTACCAACAGTTTTTTTAATATCTTCTAGTATTGAAGAACGAGCAAAACTTAAAGCATTATTACGAATAAAATTTTGAGCTACATTAAGCTTGCTAACATTTGATACATCTTGAAATTCTTCATCACTTAATGGCTGCGATCCTAATTTATTAAATTCTACTTGCTTAATATTTCATAAATTAAAGGCATCAAGGTTTTGTTTATTTTTAGGAATTCGTGTATTTTCTTTTCCTCCACTTCACGGCTGTTTAAAGGTAACATCAATATCATTTTTATCAATTGGAACCGTTTGCACAAAGGTTTGTTTATATTTATTTCCAATACTATAGGTAGTGGTTATGGTCTTATCTCAATAAGAGAAATATAAATGTTGCTCATATTCTTTAGGTTGATTTTTGCTAAATTGCTCAATAAATTTAAAGTACGATCCTTTTCAATTGGACTTATCTTCTTGATTGCTTTCATTTCAATTTAAAATGTAACGATATCAATTATATGAAACCATTCGCTCAGCTCTTCTTATTCATCCTTCCGGAATTTTATAAGTATTATTAGAAGCTAGTTCGATATATAGAGGAGAATTAGAAACTATTTTATTTACATTTGCAAATGTCCCGAGTTTAAAATCATCAACAAGGATATCATCATTAATAATATTTCATTGTGTTGTTTTTTGGTTGCCAGCGATTTTAATTTTTGCATTTTTAGCTTTTTCTTCATTAAAATATCACTTTTGATCATTTGATTTTTTTTCAAATCCCATTAATTCAAGGACTTTATTAGATTCAATAACATATAAAACACCTTCTGCTTTTCATTCATCATAATCTTGGGTCAAAAATGATGCTTGCTTAGTTACGGTATTGATATAAAGAGGCGAGGATTCTACAACGCTATCTTTAATTGTTTGTTGATTAAAAGGTCCTTTGGGACCATATGATATAGTTAAAATATCACCTAATTTTACTTTTGTTTTAAATCTTATTAAGTCATCGGTATTAACTCTGTTTACTTTAGTTACCAAAGAATATTTATTTCCCTCTTTTTGATAAACTTTAAATTTTCTATTTTCACCTGAAAAAGTAAATTCTCTAATCTTTTGGGGATTAGGGTTTTCTTTATTAATCTCGAATCTGACACTTGAAACTTGACCTGAAAGTTGTTCATAATATAATTTTAAAAAGTCTTCAGTCTTCAAATAATATTTAGGATTGGTGTTTCAATTTTCGATAGTATCTTTTATGTTAATAAAATTGTGCTCGCTTCCCGGCAAATTAATCGTATAAGAAACATCCGAACCATTTTTAGATGATTCGAATTTTATTGGCGAAGTAATAACGCTATGATTATCCTTATCAATTTGATTATATCCATGGCTAGGGATGACTCCTGAAGGATTAATATCTAAATCAACAGTTAAATCATGCAATTTAGAAACCTTATCATATGCATTTATTGTTCGTGAATATGAAGTCTTAACATCATTTAACAAAGTAAATAAAAATGTTGTTAAGAAAATTAAGATTGTTAAACAAATTAATGTAACTTTGTTTTTAGCAAGTGACCTAAAAACTTCTTTAAATAATCTCTTCATCTCTCACCCCTTCCCAAACTTTGTAATGTTAATTATATAGTTTATTAAATTATTATTTAATAAATTTTTTTAAATATGCAACAAAAAATTCTGCTCATGTACATAATGAGCAGAAAATTTAAATTTATTTTTTGGAATTTTCTTTAATAATTATCGACCATTTTCTTGGGATAAAATTAGGGGTAGGAATTTTTTTTTCATAATAAACCAAGACATTATCGATAGTAAAAAATTTATTTAAACATAAAGTATTAAATTCAATTTTTAATATATTCTTAATATTTTTAGAATTATCAATTTCCTTTTGAAAATTAGTTGATTTTAAAAAACAAAAAATTGAGCCTATTTTTCCAACATGATGAGATATTTCAACAAGATTCTTTAATTCTGAAACTGCTCTTGCGCTTATAAAATCAAATCTTTCCTTTTCTAATGATTCTTCTGATCTTATTTTAAGAATCCTTACATTTTTTAAATTACATTTTTTGACTACAAGCCATAAAAAATTTACCCTTTTTTGCATCGGCTCATAAATTGTAAGATTAAAATTTTGACTATATATTAAATAAGGGATAATAGGAAAACCTGCTCCTGAACCAATGTCAAGAACCTCCTTATTACATAGATTTGCAATATTTTTATTTATATTTTTAAAAATAAGAATCGATTCTATAATGCCCTCTTTAATTAATTTTTCACCGTAAAAACCTGTTAAATTATACTTCTTATTTTCCTCTTCAATTAACTGATAATATAAATAAAGTTTAGCAATTATGTCTTCATCTTCAATGCAAAGATATTGAGTTATAATTCTTCTAAATTCTTCCATTACTATATTCTTTATAAATTTCACTTATTGATGTGCTATTAGTATTAGCCTCAATAACTAAACCAAGAAATTCGGCCATTGATAATTCTTTTAGCTTCTTAAAATGTGATAAATGTGAGTGATCTACTGAATTAGTTATTATAACTTCATCAATGATAGGATTGCTTTCAAACATTTCAAAACCTCTTGAAAATAACCCGTGTGTTGCAGCGATAATAACTTTGTTAGCGCCTTGTGCCTTTAGTGTTTCTGCGGCATGTATAATAGTTCCACCAGTATCAATAATATCATCATAGATGATTACATTCTTACCATTAACATTACCTAAAACGCCCATAATTTCAGATACATTTGGGCCAGTTCTTCTTTTATCAATAATTGCAATTGGTTCATCGGAATTTAGGCATTCTGATAATTGACGCGCTCTAACTGCGCCGCCATGATCAGGTGAGACAATAACAAATTTATCTTTTCTTTTTCTTAATTCCTTAGCAAAAATAAATTGACCTCTTAGATCATCAACAGGAATATTAAAAAAGCCTTGAATTGATGCATTGTGCAAATCAACAACAATAATTTTATCAGCACCAGCAGTTTCTAATAAATCAGCAACAAGTTTGGCTGAGATTGGATGTCTGCCGCTTGTTTTTCTATCCTGTCTTGCATAACCATAATAAGTAGTAACACAAATAATTCTTTTTGCGCTAGCACGCTTCAGCGCATCAATAAATATCAAAAGACTCATTAAATTATCATTGACTGGTTTTCCTGTATTGTTGATAACAAAAACAGTTTTATTTCGAACAGTTTCGTCGGGATAAACTAAATTCTCGCCGTCAGCAAAAACAACTTTATTAACCTTTTTAACATCAGTGTCTAAATATTTAGCAATTTCATTAGCTAGTTTTTCAGAATTATCCATCCCAAAAATAATTACATTTTCATCTAATTTTTTCATTTTTTTTAGCTTAAATTTTCCTTCCCTAATTTTTAATATTAATTTTAATATATTAATGTGTTAATATTTAACTTTTTCTTAGATTATTACAAAATTAAAAAAATAAGCCAAGTTGACTTATTAATTATAAGAAATGCTTATAGATCTTACGATAAATAATTTTGGTTATTATCACAAGAAATGTATAGGTCGAAAGCAACAGTGCAAGCCAAGCATAAAATATCGAGGGTAGCGGTGCTAGTTGCAAGGAAGTATTTAACTTTGGAATATAAGGAAGAGCAGTTACCAGCGCAACTCCGGTCAAGGTTGAAATAATCACCGGAGTAGAAGCGTTAGATTTAATTAGTGGCACTTTATCAGTTCTTAATAGATGAATAACAAAAGTTTGTGTTCACATTGAGATAACTAATCACCCAGCTCAAAACATCAATCTAAATTCTTTTTGTTGTTCAAGAGATAAATTACTATAATCACTAATTTTGGTAAATGTTGTTTGTTTAATTGCTTGTGGAATGATAACAAAAAATAATAAACAAAACGACATAACATCAACAATCGAACTAGCAGGGCCAAATCATAGCATAAATCGTCAAATAGACTTATGTCCCCATTGCCGCGGAGATTGAATAAATTCTTTATCTACATTATCTCAGGGAATTGTTCCACAACAAAAATCGTAAATTAAATTTAAAAAAATAATTTGCACAGGTGCTAAAGGAATAAATGGAAGCATAATTGAGGCTATAACTACGCTAAAAATGTTTCCAAAGTTTGAGGACACAGTCATTTTTATATATTTATTAATATTGGCATGAGTTTTTCTTCCCTCAACTATCCCTGTAGCCAAAACATTTAAATCTTTTTCAAGAAGAATGATATTAGCTGACTCTTTTGCAATATCAACTGCTGTATCTACAGATATTGATACGTCAGCAACCTTCATTGCTGGTGCATCATTAATACCATCACCCATGTAGCCAACAACGTGACCATTATTACGCAAAATGGTAATTATTCTAGCTTTTTGATCGGGGCTAAGTTTAGCAAAAATTTGTGTCTTTTCGACTTCGATTGCTAGCTCGACATCACTAAGTTTAGTAATATCTTTTCCTAGCAATATTTTTTCATAAGGAATGCCGACTTTTGAACAAACTGCCTTTGTAACCAGTGGATTATCACCAGTTAGTATTTTTACTTCTACGCCCAAATTATGTAACTTCTTAATAGCATCTTCAGCAGAATCTTTCGGTGGGTCTAAAAATGTTAGATAGCCTATTAAAGTCATATCTTTTTCATCGTTTACACTCAGTTTTCCGACAGCATCAATATTAGACTTTTTGGAAGCGACAGCAACAACTCTCATTCCTTCTTCGCTAAATTCTTCAACCTTATTCAAAACTTTACGGATTACCTTTTTATCAAGAGGAATTACTTTTCCATCTAAATAAATTGTGCTACATACATTAATAATTTCTTCAACAGCTCCTTTAGTAATCAATGTAACCTTATTATTTTTAAGAGACTTTACAAGCACTGACATACGCTTTCTATTGAAATCGAAAGGAACCTCATCAATTTTCAAATAATGCAGTTCAAGATTATCTAATGATTTTTGTTCATCAGCTAAATCAAGGGTACGATTAATAATCGATTTATCTAGTAGGTTTTTTAATCCCGTTTGATAATAAGAATTTAAAAAAGCATACTTTAAAACATGATAATCCTCTTTCCCATTAACATCAAGGTGTCTTTCAAGAATAATTTCATCTTGAGTTATTGTTCCAGTCTTATCAGTACATAAAATATCCATAGCACCAAAATTTTGGATAGAGTTAATATTTTTAACAATAGTTTTTGCCTTACCCATTGCGATTGAACCCTTTGATAAACAAGCAGTTACAATCATTGGCAACATTTCAGGGATTAATCCGATAGCAATAGATATACCAAATAATAAGGCATTAAATCATGCATTGTTTCCTTCAATCTTTTGATGGGTTAATCCAACAATTAAAAAAATGATAGGAATAACAAAAGCAATGATGCAGGTTAACATTACAGAAATTTTTTTAATACCCTTTTCAAAGTTAGTAGGGACTTGTTTTTCATTTAATTTTGAAGCCACCTTACCAATGACAGTATCATTTCCGACTACTAGCACCAATGCCTTTGCTGAACCAGAAATAATGTTTGAACCCATAAAAGCAAGATTGGGTCTATCTGTCAGATTATCATAATTAGTTTGTGCATCAATAATACTATATTTTTCAATTGCATCGCTTTCGCCAGATAATGAGGATTGCGAAACAAATAAGTCTTTTGCCGCAATAATTCTAACATCACCAGGAATAATATCGCCAGCTGCTAAATGAACAATATCACCAACAACTATTTCGTCCATCGGTATTTCCTTTAGAACCCCATCACGCTCAACCAAACAAGTTGTCTCAATAATTTCAATAAGTTTATTGGCACTAGAAGCAGATTTTTGTTCTTGAATAAAGTGAATAATACTGCTGGCAAAAACTATTACCAGAATAATAATGACAGTTATATAATTAACTTCATTATACTTACCACTGCTTATTGGCAATATAATATCGACTACAGCAGTAATAATTGTGAGTATAAAAAGAATAATATTAAACAAATTAAAGAAAGAGCGGATTAATCTTTTTCCAGCAGTGTCAGCCCCTTTTTTGGAAATTTTATTTACACCATATTCATCGCGGTTTTGCTCAACTTGTTTTTCAATCTTGATACCATTTTTAGAAGATTTATATTTTTCAAATAAAAGTTCTACATCACTAATAGATGCTTCAACTAGTCGCTTATTTATCGGATTATTTTTTGCTAAATCTTGCTTAGATAATTTAATATTTTGACTCTCAATATTATTAACCTTTGCTTTCTTCATTATTCACCTCCTTTATATTTAAAATATGTTTAAGGAAGCAGTAATTCTACATAATTAACAAAATGTGCTTAGTGAAAACACAATATTTGCACTACTTCGATCACTACTTTGTACTTCCATTAAGTCACCTTTCCATTTTATATTTACTTAATTTTACATTAAACAACAATTTAAAAAATAAAAAAGTAATAAACATACCTCTTAATATCTAACTTTCATATAACTGTTCTAATTCTTTTTCAGAAAGATTATAAAGGTCTCCATTCTTAATTATTTGACCATTATTAATAAAAATATATTTAGAAAAATTATTTCTAAGGACATTTAAATCATGAATATTAACTAAAACTGTTGTGTTATATTTCATGTTGATATTTTTTAAAATTGACATTATATCCTTTGATGTCTTAATATCTAGTGAACTAGTTGGTTCGTCAGCTAAAATAATATCAACGTCTCTTAACAAAATTTTTGCTATTTCAACACGTTGTTTTTGTCCACCTGATAAATCAGAAATTTTTGTAAAGATCTTATCTAAAATTCCTAAGGAATCGAGAACATTATAAATTTCTTGTTTTTGTGATTTAGTTATTATTTTTAACAAGGAAAATAACACATTTTTATATTTTGAATAAAAATGCAAAATATTTTCATACACATTTAGCGACTCAATAAGATTTGTTTCTTGCGAAAGATAACCAACTCTCTTTACTATTTTTTTTCATTGTCGTTTCGAAATGTTCTCTATATCATATTCATTAATAAAAAGTTTGCCTTGACTAGTTTTTAGTTGTTTTAGAATGGCATTAAACAATGTAGTTTTTCCTGAACCAGATCTTCCTATAATAGCAATCATTTCACCTTGATTAATTAACAAATTTATATCATTTAATATATTCATCCTTGATCTTGGATATGCGGCATAATAATGCTCAAATTGAATTTTCTTCATATTTTAATATTATATTGTAATTTTTAACATATTAATATAACGCAATTATGCAAAAAATAAATTTACATCATATTAATATTAACAAATAGGCCTGACATTATAAATTCTCAATAAATTAAACTTAAAAGAAATAAATAAAAAAACTCCCAATTAAAGAGAGATTTCCATGTTTAAACAATAGCTTTAATCATTACTTAAAATCTGGTTCTATACCTAAATTTTTAAGAATTTCAACAACAGTTTCCTTCATTTCCTTTGAAAATGAATCAAATATGGATTGTTCATCATCTGTTAATCTAATTTTTGGTAAATGACGATAACCATTTCTTCCTAAAATTACAGGTAATCCAAAATAAACACCACTATTTTCATACTCTTGTGGGAGTTTAACTCCTAATGAATAAATTGCTTGACGATCTGTTAAAATTGATTGCGTAATTTCGGCTAGGTTTTCACCAATTCCAAAATTTGTAATTCCTTTTCCAGTAATAATTTCAAATGCTTCATCCTTAACTTTTTGATTTAATTTTTGTAATCATTCTTCCGAAATTGTATTATTTGCTAATCAATCCTTTAATGAACCAAGTCCTATTCTTATTTTTGAAAACGGAATCAAACATCTTGCTCCGTGTTCTCCAATAACGAATCCAGTAATCGATCCTGCCTTAATATTAATTTTTTCAGACAGGAATTTTTTCATTCTAGCGGTTTCAAGAATTGTTCCAGATGATATAACTCTTTCAGGAGCAAATTTTGTGATTTGTTGATATATTGAAGCCATAATGTCAACCGGGTTTGAAGCGATAATAGTAATACCATTGAAACCTGATTGCTTTATTTTTGTTCCTATTTCAGCAATTAATTTAGCATTATCTGTTAATAATTCAAGTCGGTCTTTTAAAACTCCATCCTTCGGTTTTACCGATGCAGTAATAACAATGATCTCAGCATCTGCTAAATCTTGATAAGTTCCAGCCATAAATGTTGAACCGCTTTGTAACATCGAACATGCAGCATCATTCAGATCTTTAGCTTGTGCTTTTGCATATTCAACAAAGGCATCAACCAATACATAATCAGCCTCAATCGATTTATTCAATGAAGCATATAAATAGGCCGAACCAACGGCCCCAACGCCAATAATTCCTATTTTAGTCATTTTTTTGTCCCCCCATTAATTCGTTAATTTTTTTAGCCATAACGATATTAAACGTTTTTAATCCGGTTTCTTCAAATGGATCTATCTTCATAAGATGTGCACTCATTATTGATGCACGATGAATAAAGGAAACAATTCAACCCAATGTTTTATCCTCTAAATCGCTAATAACTATATCTATAAAAGGTATTTGAATACCTAGATAATAATCCTTAGTTGCTTGCAATAATGCCTTATTTACATTGTTAAATGTTTTCTTCATTAAAAAATTAAGTTCATCGCCATCATTGTCATTAACAATAGCTATATTGAAGTCAAACATGGGATTTTGAACCAAAATATGAGTATTAAACATTCTTCTTTGCTTATTATAAAACAAATTAGCAAACGTTTTAGTATCAGAAGGATGAATAAATGTGTTAACCTGTATTCCTTTATAACTCCGATATGAAGACGAAACCAGATACATAGCAAATAAATCATTTAAACATTTATAAATTTTAGATCCCGAAACAATATTCTCAATTGCAAAAATGTCTTTCTCTTCATGATTGCGATCTTGTTTATTAAATATATATCTAACTAGAGCATAACGATATGCACTATTATTTTCTAAATTTGTGTTACTAAAATATTCATTTGCTTCTTTTGCTCCTTCAATATAATCATCAATGTCAATATTAGCACAAGCAAGAGGTAATAAAACTGCTGCTGAATAGTTTAAATATCTTTCAGGGGTATTATCTAATAAAACTAAATGATTATAATTTTTTGTTTGAACAAGATTGAATAATTTTCCATAGTTGTTATTAGTTGTTATAAAAATATAATTGGTTGCATTATTTCTGCCAACCTGTATATTAAGTAATGTAACCAATTCTCTAAAAACAATTAAGCTCTCAATATCCTCTCCATTTTTTGATATAACATTAATTGCAAATGACCTATTTTCTAAATATTGAATTAGGTTTAAGATATCTATTCCTTCATAACTTTCATCAACATACATAATCTCAATTCCACAATTGTTTCTTAAGCGGGAATTCGCTAGGCCTATTATACTCTTTGATTGAATACATATATGTTGTGGAGCAATGACAACAAAGGTTTGGATTTTTTCATCATTAAAAAATTTGACAATTTTTTTTATCTTTGAATAATCACTCCTTTGGATATTTCTATCAATTTCAAAAAAACCAAAATTTTTATATCCTTCAATTTCTTTGGATTTTATTTTATCATTAATATCGTTAATAATATCCTTATATTTACCACTAAATAATTTAGAGTCAATAACCTGGTCAGATAAAAAATCTATCTTACTTTTAATCGCCATAATGTATTCCTTTATTTGTAAAATCAAGCAATTTATCAAACTTAGCGCCATTTTTATCAAGTTTAAAACTAAAAGGATTTCTTAATTCCTTTGGATGAATTTGCTTAAATGAAAAAATAAGTTCACCATTTGCTGCTATATCAATAATTATTAGTTCTTTAATGTCATTAATCTTAAAAAATGAATTCAAATTACTTATATAATAATCACTAACTTCAGAAATGCCTAAATAACCAACATGGTTGGTTTTGGTTATAAGAGTTATAAATTTGCTTGAAATTTTGTAAACTTTTGCCTTTATTATTTGACCGACTGAATAACTCATCTTTTTCCCTTTTAAATGTACTTAGTAGCATATAAATTATATGCTAAATAACAAAAAATAATTATGATATCCAAAGTATATTTTATATTTTCAAAGCAAAATAGCATATCTATAAAACTTACTCTTAAATCCAATATTAATTACAACATAAGTAAAAAGACATTTTTTCCTTTTTGCAAACTAAAAAGTACTATAATTGAATCATAAATTTATGAACAGGGGTGCCCATTAAGGCTGAGAAATACCCTCGTTAGCTGATCCAGATAATACTGGCGTAGTGAGTTCTTATTTTTTGGTCATCATCCCTTTTTAATTAAATTGAAGGGATTTTTGTTTTATGAAAAATAAAAAAATAGCGTTTATACTAAGCCTAAGCACTCTAATGTCCACATTTGCCTTTATTTCTATTGCGTGCAGTGCAAAGCAGGATGCTAATTTAACATTAAAATTTGTTATAAATGAGCCTTTTTTTGGTAATAAAAAACATCTATTTTTTAGCAAAATTTTATCTGAATTTAAAAAGAAAATAAATAAGGATGCAACAATTAAAGTAAGATACGTTTCAGCAAATAATGATATAGCTGGTATTGTTAGAAAAAAAACAAGCAACGTTGCTATCATTACGACTCCTTTATTCATCAGAAACAATGACCAAAATATTATTCCTATCTTGCAAACTATGACTAGGGCATTTAAATTTGATAAAAATTTTAATGATAGCTACTCAGATGGATCAAACACTGACAAATTAAGAATTATTGCTGCTAAATTACAAAAATTGTTTAATAAAAAATCATATACCGCATGAACCGATGAAGAATATAGTTGAAATGGAAATATATACGAATATTTCTATGCAAAAAATAATGAATTAGTTGAATACTATCGTGGCATTATAATGATTCAAGGCACAAATGAAGAAAGAGAACAAATTAAAAAAGCATGAGACAATAAAGATTGAAATACTTTTAGAAATTTTGGTATTGTGACCGGTAAGGAAAGCAGCGGTTCAAAATATATTCTACAAGAAGCATTATTCAAAAAGCATTTTAATCTAGAAAACAATAAATTTAATTCTTTTGCTGAAGATAAAATAAAAAATATCGAAAAATATACACAAGGAGAAGCAAAAAATATAGCGAATGGTTCACTTAAAAAATATCATATTGTTTTCGATGAAATGGCCTCGTTTGCCTATCGCAATAATAAAGGGGGCAAGTTTTACACCCCTGATGATGGGAATGTTAAAATTGAATTTTTAACGGCCACTGATCCGCTAAAGTATAATGTTGTAGTGGTTAATAAAGATGATTTCAATACGGAACAAATAAACTATTTAAAAAATATAATAATAGACTTATGAAGAAATAACGAAGATGATTATGGTCCTACCGTAGGATTTAATGGCTACAAAATAATTAATGATGTTGATAAGGAAGTAATACAACCTTATAATAAAATATTTAGTTAATATGTGATTAAAAAGAAACTTTTTTAAAGAACAGTTAAAATTAGGCAATACTATTTTAAAAAACGGACCATATCGGCTAGTTTGAAAAATAGCATTTTTTGTTTTTATTATTTTATTAATTATAGCTTCAATCTATATTGTTAATTTTAGTTTTGCACCATCAGGTATTAACCTCTTTATTAAAAATTTAAGAGATTTTTTTTCTCCAAGTAGTTTTAGTAATATATATAAACAAAATCTCTTTTATATTTCTTTTTTGTTTTTATGAAATAGTATAAAAATAATTTTCCTAAGTACAATTATTGGATTCATGCTCGCATTTCTCACTTCGTATTTTTCTAATATTAAAACCAATAGCAAATATATAGCTATTCCATCTAAAGTTATAGTAATTGCTTTAAGAATTTTTCCAGAATTGTTTTTTGTATATTTATTTAAAATTTCTTTTGATAAAAAACTAGCGATAGCATTAATTTTTTGTTGATTTACATGACTTTGATTGCATGAGTATTTTTCACAAATAATTGAGAATGCTAATTTTAGTATTTTTTATCATTTGGTAAAATCACAGCACTCAAGACAAAAGGCTTTTTGAACAGAAATATGACCTCAACTTAGAAAAAAATTCATAAGTTACTTCATCTATGCATTTGAAACAAATTTACGTTGGTCAGCAATACTAGCTAATATTGGTTTTTTAGGGATAGGAATTTTAATAAATCCTCAAATTCAGCCAATAAATTATACAGAACTAATAATACCTTTGTTAATACTAGTTTCCTTCTTGTTTTTAGTGGAAATTATTAGTGAAAATATAAACAAATTTCTATTTGAATCTCGAAAACAAGATAATATAAATTTTAAGAAATATCAAACTAATAATATAATCAAAAAAACTTTTATTTCACTATTTATTTTACTTACCTTTGCGCTAATTTGCGTAGCTATAAAAGATTTAGCTCATGAAAAATTTTATGAGACCGAAGCTACTGGCTTTTTAAATAATATGTTTAAGGGGAGTTGAAAAGATATAATTTTTAGCTTCAGCGAAGATGGAATTTTTTGGATTATCATTCAATTTGCATCACTTGTATTCTTAACCTTCATTTTAACATATTTTATTTCATATTTTAGAATGCTATTAATGTCTAAATCAATAGTAGGAAAACATTTGAGTATCTTCTATAAGTATTTAAATATATTAATAAGAGCAATACCTGCTGTTATTATATTTCTAATGCTTTCTAATCTTTTTGAAGAATTGTCAGCATCATTTGTTTTTGCTTTTGGTATCCATAGTGCATCTTCAATATCAAGAAACTTATATCAGACAATTAATAACATTAGTATAGAAAAAATAAAAGAATTAAAAAAACTAGGCTTCTCTAATTTTTTGATATATAGAAATTTTATTCGCCCAAAAATTAGACTAGATTTCATTAGCTTTGCAAGCCTAGAACTAGAAAAAATAGCTAGAAATTTTATAATTTATGGTTCTTTGTCTTCTTCATTATTAGGCCAAAAAACAAATCTAACAAGAGCAAAAGATATAGCTGATGTTTCGCCTTATTTGTGAATAGGTTTTATTATCATTGCGCTAATCAGTTTCACTCCATATTTCATAAGATTTAGTATTAAACAAAAAAATTAAAATAAAAGACAGATAATCTGTCTTTTATTTGTTTATGTCAGTCACCTGAAATGGTACGCCCTAGAGGATTCGAACCTCTGACCCAATGGTTAAAAGCCATTTGCTCTACCTTCTGAGCTAAGGGCGCTTCTGGTGCCCAGAACTGGACTTGAACCAGCACGGCCATTACAGCCAACGGATTTTAAGTCCGTAGCGTCTACCATTCCGCCACCTGGGCATTAATTGATTAATGCTTAAATATTATAATATATTTTTTAAAAAATAAAAAAAATTAATTTTTGTAAATTCTCAATTATTTTGCTACATTGCAATTCTCAATTATTTTCAACATCCTATAGTTTAAAATAATTATAAGAGGTAATGTGAAATATAAAAAAATAGAAATCCAAAATTTAACAGATTTTGAGAAAAAAAGAAAAGATATTTATACCGATATAACTTTTGGAAAAATTAAAAATAAACCAAATCGCCATAAAACACGAAGTTAGCCGTTTTACAGTTTCTAAAATTAAAAAATCTATAAATTTTAGCGGGACATTTAATGTCTCGCACAAAAATAAAGGAAATAAAAATAGACAAAAGTTTAGTGATGATCTTGTAGATTATGAAATTGAAAAAATCAGATATTTTAGTTTTTTTGTTTTTGAACAACCTACAGATAGAACTAGAAATGTTACTATAACAATTTATTATAGAACAAAGGGTTCAATAATGTCTTTTAAAACGCTTTACAGACGCACCTTAAAAAGGGGGTATGAAACAGAACACTTGCACAAGGCGACAGAAAAGAAGCTAAAAGAAACGCAAAAAATATTTTAAATAACGCAAGTTTTAGAAACAATATTTTATTATGCAATAAATAGCAGATTAGAGAATCCTAAACAATAGAAAAAATGCAGTAATAAAAAATACCTGGAAAAATCTTTCTTCAGGTATGATCGTTGAGATCGATGCTACGCCAGACACAATGGGATTGGGTGAAACTTTTCATACTTACCACGCTATTGATCCTGCCACTGGTAGGCTTTTAGCAGTCCATATGTCTAAAGAGGAAACCAATATTGGTTATATGAATCTGATTGAAAACTTTTTAGAACACAAGGAATTCCACGGATTATAAAGAACGATAAGAGAACAACTTTTTGAAAAAGAGTCTTCATACACACCTATTACTGAGTATTTGCGATCTTTAGGCTTTAAAGTTCAATCTTCTAGTGTTTCGCAATTTAAGTCTTTTGTTGAAAGGCATTTTAAAACTGTTTAATTAAATTATCCCATATGCTTTAAAATAAAGAATATAAAACATTGAACAGAAATTAGTAAAATTGAAGACCAATTAATAGATTACTTTAATTCTATATCTCCAAAATTAAAAAGAAATAGCAATAAAAACTGTTTTAGAAAAATAACTGAAGGCGATCCTGGTTGGTATGTTGATTATCATTTTAAAAACAAAACTCATTTTGGTGCAGTTAAGTACCTAAACGAATATTATGGCCCAGTTGATACTGACGGCAATAGAGTTAATTTTTCAAAGAAAATAAAAGTTTTATTTTGCATGAACTCAAGCGGTAAATATTTTTTTCAAAACTCCGGAAAATCATTACAAAGCAAGCAGTGATTTATACTAACTTTAACTCACAAGAGATTTTTTTTAATAGGTAAAAATCTTGACGTTTGAGACGATTTGGCTTATAAATTGAGTTTGATAGTCGTAACGCATAAGTCAGTAGTTTCGACATTTATGGACAAGTTTAATTACTTGATTAGAAATTTAGAAAAATTTAAATTAAATACATCAGGTTTAAAAGAAGAAATGAACCACTTAAAATCAATGTTTAAAAACGCAATTAAAGAAGTGGATAATAACCTATCTGAATACTTTAAGTAGATTTTTAATTCTATTCTATTGTCCGCAAAAGTGGGTTTAAAAAATTTTGTTTACCAACCAATCCAAATATGAATAAAGCTTAAAAAATAAATTTAATATCATAAGTTTAATAAACATTTTTAAACTATAAAAATGTTGCGATTTGATTAAGAATTAACATGCAATTTAACGCATAAAAGTAAAAAAAGTGCCGTTTTTTTAAGCAAATCAGCACTTTTTGTATATTTTTATAATTAGTTATAAAATTATAAAAATCATTAAAAGTTTAAGCTGTATAAAAAAATCATTATTGAAAGTATTTTAAACATAAAACCAGCAATAACAATCTAAACTTAATACAGTATTAAATGTACATAGAAATGGGGATTAAAAGACATGATCGATAATATCAAAAAAGAAAAACTAATAAAAAATATTAATCATTGAAAAACGAAATTACTTGACTTAACTTTAAGAAACAAATCCTTAAATATTGGTATCTCTTTAAAAAAGACCATTCCCAATAAATTAAAAATAGTTTATCCTGACTTTTATTCATTACTAGAATTGTTCAATAACACTGAAAAAGAAGTATTCCCATTGGCGATTTATGACCAAGTTAGAAAATATACAGAAAGCCAATACGGATATGAAGCTTTATATTCACATAATTTAGAAGATATTGAGCAATAAACAACTATCAAGAAAAATCAACTTTATCCAGAATTTGGTGAGTCTATATTTTTAGAAACCATTAAGAAAATTGAGAAAAAGGCAAGAACTTTTAGAGAGGAATATTCAATTGATATTGCTTATATGACATTTGGTTTAGTTAAGTGATACGAGTCAACAACTTCATATGAGCCAAATTACGCTCCTTTATTATTCTATCCAGTAGAAATTAAAAAAGATAGCAATACATCAGGTTGAAGAATTACAAGAAAAGCGGAAAATGATTTTATTCAAAATGAAACATTAGTACGTAAAATGAAAAATAGTTTTAATGCTGACTTTACATTTGAACCTTCAAATAATAATGCCAATGAAATGTTTGATGAATATGCTGAAAAAATTCTAGGCCAAATTAGCGATAAAAGATGAGAAATTACAAAAGATATTTATTTATCTACATTTGATTTTAGTAATATATACATCTACAAAGATATTGAACAAAATATTGAGAAAATATCTGAAAGTGAATTTTTCAAAAGAATGATCAGCGCTGAAATTGACGATGCAACAGATATATCTAATATTAATGAAACAAATATAAACCAAAAGATTGATATTCAAAATCAATATAAAATTCTTAACTCAGATTCTTCACAAGAAATCGCCATTCAAAATGCCATTGAAGGAAAAAGTTTCATCTTACAAGGACCTCCCGGAACAGGTAAATCCCAAACAATTACAAATATTATTACCGAACTTATAACAAGAGGTAAAAAGATTCTTTTTGTTGCTGAAAAAAATGCTGCTCTTCAAGTCGTTTTCAACAACCTTAAAAAAATTAAATTGGAAAAGTATGCGATGCCTATTCACGACACAAAAGTCGATAAAAAAGAAATATTAAGAGATATTAATAAATCAATCGAAGAGGCAAGATTATATGAAATCGATGACAACAATATTCAAACATTGATTTCTAACTATCAAAGAAGCAAAGATTTTTTAGAAAAATATGGAGAAATCTTATTAAGAAAAAGAGAACCTCAATACAAAAATCTTTACGAATATATTGGTAAATATTTTTCATTAAATGACTTCCCAAACATAAGATTCAGTATTAATAATATAATGTCTATTAATGGTGAAGATTTTGAAAATATTAAGAATACAATTCAGTCATTTGAACATTCACTGAAAAACATAGATTTTAATTTTAAACAACATCCATGGTACGGTTTATTAAAGGACACAATTAAATTTAAAGAAAAAGATGAGATTGAGGAAAAACTATTTTTCTTAAAAGATCATTCAAAAAATATTGCTACTTGAATCAAAAACTTGAATATTTTTGCACAACCAAACGACTTTTATAATGAATTTTCTAAACATACTTTAAATATAAAATTTGTTGCAAACTTCATTGAAAATAATAACTTCAAGGATATTTCAAACTATTTAAATGGCGGTATTGATTTAGAAATAATAAATTTAAAAGAAATTATTAGTGTGTTCAATGACAAAACCACTAAATACGAAACCCAATCTAAAATTTGAAAGAATTTAGAATTTTTTGAAACTAATGATGCTATAGAAGTTTATTCAACACTTAACAAAAACAAATTTAACCCTTTTAGGGTTTTTTCAAAAACGTGAAGACAATACAGAAGTTATTTCAAAAAACAAAATGTATATGAACCTGAAAATCTGTGAAAATTAAGAATCCTTGATGAGGCTAAAAAATTCGCTGAAATAAAAGAATTGGACACAAAATTTAATGAACTAATAAACAAAATAAATCTAAATTTAGACAACTTCAATATTGATAAAGTTAATGAAGTTTTAACCAGTCTTGAGTTTATTAAACAAAATAATAATGATATCCTAACAATATTCAATGCGTATGTAAAAACTTATAATCAAAACAAAGAATCAATAAAGACAAATATAAATAATTTAAACACACTATGTGAAAATATTGAATTTCTTGGTTCCTTATTCGACAATAATATTGTAAATTTTAAAACAGTATCACTAGATGATTTTCTATCTAAAACAATAACATTATTGACAAATATGGATTCAATAACTAGCTACATAAGTTTCATTAGCGCAAAAAATAGGCTTGCCAATTTAGCTCAAAGTTCTTTCATTGAAGCCATTATTTCAAACAATATAGATAGCAATTTTGAAAACATTTATCTTAGAAAATTCTATGAAAAACTAACAGAAACTATTATTCAAACTGAAATTTCAAATGCAGATACAGTTTTACTAAATCAATGTGTAAATGTATTTAAAGAAAAAGACAAAGAAGCTAATACTTTGGCAAGAGATAAAATTATTTTAGAAAATGATAAAAGAATTAAATCTAGTTTATTCTTCGCCGCTGCTAATAGTCAGTATATGTTGCTTAAAAAAGAAAGCAGTAAAACTCGTGCCATTATGCCTTTTAAGAAGTTTTTTGAAAAAGCGCTTGAACTTATTTTAAATATAAAACCTTGTTTAATGCTTTCTCCTCTAACAGTAAGTAACTTCTTTAAAGATGTTGAATATACATTCGATACAGTTATATTTGACGAGGCATCTCAAATTAGACCCGAAAGTGCTATAAGTTCATTATTTAGAGCTAAACAAGTTATAGTCGTTGGTGATAAGGAACAAATGCCTCCATCAAACTTCTTTTCATCAGCAGAAAATGAAGAAGGTTTTCTTGAAGTCGAGGATTCAACAGATAACTTTTCAGATGGCTATGATTCACTTTTAAATTTAGCCGAAGCTAGCCTTAACTCAATTAGACTAAAATGACACTATCGTTCAAAATTTGAAGAATTAATTTATACATCAAATAAAGAAATTTATAAAGACTTAATAACATTCCCTAACTCTAAACAACCTAATGATATCGAAGGATTAAGATTCCTTTACGCAAAACCAAATAAATATATTGACGAAACAAACACATTATTTGAAGAAACAAAGAAAACAATAAAGGACATTATTGAAAAGTATCAAAACAAATATTCAATCGGTGTTGTTGTGTTTAACGCTGAAGTATTAAATCAATTTGAAAGAGAAATGGATAAATTTATTCATGATAATCCACATTTAAAATTTTATTTTGATGAAGATAGAGAAGATGCATTTTTTGTTAAAAACATTGAAACAGTTCAAGGTGATGAAAGAGATATCATATTATTCTTGCTAGATAATAAAAGGAACGCAAACGGTGAAGTTAGTGTAAACTTTGGAGCAATAAATAACAGCGAATCCGGATATAAAAGACTTAATGTTGCAATATCTCGTGCCAAAAAAGGTTTAATTCTTATATCATCATTCAAAAGTCATGAAGTTAATTGATTCAGAAGTGAACAAAGAGGTGTTAAACTTCTTGAAAAATTCATTAAAAACGCTGAATTCGGAATAAACGCCTTAGAAGATTTAAAAGAAACGAGCGGAGGTGTTGAATCACTTTTCGAACAACAAGTTTATGATAAACTTACTGAACAAGGTTTGACTTTAAAAACACAAGTCGGATCATCAGGATTTAGAATTGATTTAGCAGTGGTTCATAAAAATAATCCAAACAAATATATTCTAGGAATAGAATGCGATGGATCAACCTATCACTCTTCAAAAACAACACGTGATCGTGATAGATTAAGACAGGAAGTGTTAGAAGCAAGAGGTTGAAATATTCACAGAATTTGATCAACCGACTGATTCAAAAACCCCGATGCACAAGTTAACATTATTTTAAATAAATTGCAAGAATTATATAACAACACTAATTCGACTGACGAATCAGAAGACAACGAAGAAATGATAAAATCATTCACAATAGAACTAAATGAACATGAAAATGAACAAGCAACTTTCCCAGCATTTCCTGATCTAGATAAATTTATTGAAATGAATAGTTTAAAATTTTTAAAATCATATCAAGGAGAAAGAAGTCTTATTATTGCTCAACTATTTTCAGTTGCAGGTGCATTGCCTTATAAAACTTATGAAGGTATCGTTAAAAAATTACTACGCGAAGATCGTTTAACAAATGGTGTTAAAATGTTAGCAAGCAAATTAGCATATGGACTGGGTAGCAAAGATGAATACCTATTCATAGTTCCTTCTTTCCCTGATTTCAATTTTAAATTTAGAGAAAGCTTTTCAAAAGAAACAAAAAGATCAATTTTTGATATCCATCCATATGAATTGCGTGATCTATTTATAACAATATTAGAAAATTCTTATATTACAATTAGCTTAGATGATTTCTGTAGAGAATTATCAAATAGAATTAAAACACAAGTTTCAAACCTACAACAAAAAAATTACGTTCTTGATATTTTAAACAAAATGGCAAAAGAAAGAAAAATTCAAAAATTAGATGATGAATTATTCAAAGCCAATGATAAACTCGACTAATAACTAATCAAATAAATTCAATATAAATATTCAAAATTATTTCCCAGTTTAAGTATAAAAAAATACAAATACATCTTAAATTAAGGCGTATTTGTATTTTTATTATTATTTTTTAACTACAATTATTAACCGCAATATACAGATATTAAACAATCTAAGCACCTACTCCTTTAAAATAAATGAAACAAATTATTAAAAATAGAAGAAAAATTAAAATTTCTTTTTTTATCATAATCGTACTGGTTCTTTTTATTTTTTCAATATTTAATATTGACACCAAAACATTTATATGGAGCTCTCTGATCTCATTATAAAAAAGATAACAAATATTTTTGTTGCCTTATCGGGGTTTTTAGGAGTTATTTCAATATATTGATTTGCAAAGAAAAAAACAACAGCATACTTAACTGAAATACTCAATGCAATTTTATACGCATTCTTTTCATTTACAAATGGCTTAGTCATTGATGGAATTCTACAATTCATTTATATAGCAATATTGATATCGATATTAATTAATAAAAAAATCAAGAAAAATTTCAAAATAAGTGAGCCAAGAAGTTCGTTATATTCGTCACTATTATTTGCGTTATATTTTTTAATTTTCTTTGTAATATTTTACTTTTCAAACCCGTTTACCAACAATATATTAGGAAAAATATTCAATATAAATTATTTAGAATTTGGCTCAAATTTTAAATATAAATTAGTGTCTGCTATACTGTTAGCAACATTAAATTCAATATCAGTAGCCGCTTCAACAATAATGGCGTTAGATTTTAAAGATTCGTAAATTGTATGATGTTTAAAAAGCATAATATGCTTTGCGTTTTTCTCTGGTGTTGCCTTTCCAAATTTCGATGCTTTGATCATAAACATTATCCATTTTTCAATTTCATTATATCTATATTTTGCAACTTCAAGGAGAACAACATTAAGAATTACATTTTCAGGAATGGAAGCAGCAAAAAATCTACTGTTATAAAAAATATTGCTCCTTTTCTAAATGAGCACGGTATTAAAATTATTGACAAAAGACTGACTGATACAAGCATTTTTCTAAACTATATGAATGATTTGAAAAATAATGGGTATAAAACCAAAAAATATTTTTCAAGTATAGACTAGAACAAATTAAAAGTATGCAACAATTTGACAAGTGTTTAATTGATAGGCATATGATTGATGACTTTTTATTCCTAAGGTTTTGATCAATATGAATTTTTTTACAAAATCACAAAAAATTAAATGAAATTTATTTTATAAAACCAAATACAAATTCCTTTTATTAATACAACTAAAAATTGATATATGCTTTGCAATTCTAAGAGATTACGAATTCATACAGAATAATAGAAAAAACGCCAGCTTAAGTCACAAAGTAGAGTTCGAAATATGAAGAAGATTGGTCAAGCTAAAAAATGATTTATTTTTTAAAAATGTAAATAATATTTACAAGATAACGGAGTACTGGGAAAAATATTGGCTAAAAATCTTAATTACTTCTCTAAAAAATATTTTGTATTCATAAATACAGAATATCAAATTTCCAGCAAACACATCAAGAAAATAATCAAAGAAGAAATGAATAAAAAATTTATATAGTTTAATGAGGTAAAAATATTCGGGGTCCGAATATTTTTTTATGTAAGGATTTAAGTGAAAATAGTTTAATTCTATTTCGCACATAATAAAATCGCCGATAACATTTTACTATATATAATAGATGGATCATTTTTGTTACAATTTAACATTTATATTCATTTTTTAAAAATACTACTCATATTAATTGAGTAGTATTAGAGACTTATATTATTCTACTTGGTATATTTTTAAAAAATTATTTTGTTCTAAAATCAATAACTGCTCTTCCGAGAAATTCGCCTTTTTCAAGTTTTTCAAAAATTTCTTCAACATCTTCAAGTTTAACAATTTTTGTAACTTCTGATTTTACCTTTCCCTCAGCTGCATATTCAATGGCTTCTTTAAGATCTTGTCTAGTTCCTACAATTGAACCAACCAATTCTTTTTCTAACAGAACAGTTCAAAAAATAGAAACATTAATATCAACCTTTCCCATAGCATCCTTGGCCGGCAATCCCACCAAAACTTGACGCCCACCACGCCGTAATATTGCCATTCCTTGTTCGGCTGCTGTCGGATGCACTGAAGTGTTGATAACAGCATGAACTCCACCGTTTGTTAACTGCATAATTTTACTTATAAAATCAGGATCTTTTCGTGAATTAAAGGCAGCAACCGCCTTACTCTTCAATGCTAAGTCAACCTTATCATCGCTAATATCTATTCCAATAGCCTTATATCCCATTGCATTTGCATATTGAATCGCAAGTTGACCTAATCCACCAACACCTATAACCGCTACATAATTGTTAGGTTTAATGTTAGTTCTCTTTAAAGCCTTATATGTTGTAACACCAGCACAAATAATTGGCGCGCCAGAAACAATATCAAATTTTTCAGGAATAATTGCTACATAATCCTCATGACCAATAGCATATTCAGCAAATGTGCCATCTTTTGTATAAGCAGTCATATTTTGGTTAGGACATAGAGTTTCTCTTCCGGTTAAACAAAACTCACAATGACCGCATGTGTCATGAAGCCAAGCCAAACCAACACGATCACCAACCTTAAGTCTTGTGCATCCTTCTCCAAGTTCACTAACAATTCCGATCCCTTCATGTCCAGGAATGAGTGGATATTTTGGATCTACTAATCAATCAGCATTAGCTGCATGCAAATCAGTATGGCATATTCCACTTGTTTCCATTTTTATTAATACTTCCTTATATTTGGGTTTAGGAATAGCCACTTCTGTTATCGATCAATCCTTTGGCCCCCTCACAACAAATGCTTTCATTTTTGTCATTCTAATATACCTCCAAAGTTATTTACATTTAACTTAAATTATATCAATAATATTCTAACTTATCATATTTTAAAAATGTCGGTTTGATATTGTGCTTGTTGTTAGTAACTATACTCATAGCATTCAAAAAAATATTTAATAATAAATATCGATAATGCATATTAAACACAAAAATTTCATAACGCATGAATAAATAATAAAAATAGAATGTGCTCATTATTTGGCACACTCTATTTTGCTTGTTTCATCGAACGCATTACGCTTCTAATTTGCGCTTCAGAAGCCTTGCGACCCATTTGTTGAAACATAACTCTAATCATCTTTTCATTGATTGGTGGGTTTTCTTTTAATTGCTTTTCAAATTTTTTCTTTGTTATAAAAATAGCTAAAATAGCACCAGCAATTCCAAATATGATAGGTAAAATTACTAATAAAACGATTCCTCATACAGGCATAATATTTTATCTTCCTCTCTTCATAATTCTTTTAACAATTAATAAAATTATAATAGGTATAACTAAAAGCACTAACACACTTATAAAAAAAATTTTAGCTCAAAACTTATGTGCTTCTGCTCTTATTTTTGATAGTTCTGTATTGCTCATCACGTCACTACCAAAAAAAACTTGAATATCAACCATTCTTTTTTTTCTTTGGATTGTTCCAATAATAAATAAAAGTAAAACCCCAAGCATTATTCCACAAAGAATATAAATAACTAAATTTGGGTCAGAAAAAGCCTTGTGTATTCAATCCTTAAAGTTCAAAATTCATCACTGAGTATCCTTAAGGCCTCAAAAGGCAAGAGTAAATAAACCCACATAAAATAAAATCGCAACAACAAATCATGTAATTCTAACTTGTCTTCTCATAAGTTTTTCATACAATGAGGCAATAAAAGGTGGAGCAAAACTAATTCCTTGTTTTATTTTTTCACGATAATCATCAACAGACTTAGATAGTGCATTCAGGTCTATTACATCCAAAATAAGTAAGACTAACGATATTAATCCAAATAGGATTGGAGAAACATATCACCCTCATGGGACTAATTTAATATCTTGGCTTAGATAACTAGAAAATAATGAGGGCGCAAATGCAAATAATAAGCAAGATATTAATGCCAAAAAAAATACAAATAAATAAGCTGATATGCTAAACTTTTTTAATGATTTTTCAGCTCTGAAAACCTTATATATTCCATTTGGTATTAATCCTTCAGGGTCGAGAGTTTTTTTAATGTTGGAACTTAATGATTTTGTCTTGATTTCTGCACCTGACATATTATTAACAGTTAACATTTCAGAATATTTTGCAACTACATCGCTACTTTGAGAACTATTGGTTATAATTGGTTTTAATTCCATAAAAGCGCAGTCCTTTCTCATGACCTATTTTTTATTGTTATCTGTTTTTAAGATTGCTAAAAAAGCTTCTTGTGGCACCTCAACACTGCCGATCTGTTTCATTCTTTTTTTGCCCTCTTTTTGCTTCTTTAGCAATTTTTGGCGTCTTGTAACATCTCCACCATAAAGTTTAGCAGTTACGTCCTTACGATAAGCCTTAATTGTTTCTCTTGCGATAATTTTACCACCAATCGCCGCCTGAATCGGAATTTCAAAATTTTTTCTTGGCACTACCTCCTTAAGCTTTTCGGCTAATTCACGACTCTTATTGTATGCGAAATCACGATGAGCAATTAGCGCTAAAGCGTCAATTTTTTCCCCATTCAACATTATATCTACCTTAACAAGATCGCTTTCTCTTAAGCCAATATGTTCATAATCAAAAGAAGCATAACCTTTTGAGTAGCTTTTCATTAGATCAAAAAAATCGAATATAGTTTCATTTAGTGGAAGTTCATATATTAAACGTCTTCTTTTTTCATCTAAATACTCAATATTAATATACTTCCCTCTTTTTGATTGACAAAGTTCCATAATAGATCCAATATATTCCTCAGTTAACATAATTGATGCTCGGATATATGGTTCCTCAATAGTTTTAATATAACTACGATCAGGAAATAATGAAGGATTGGTAATATATTCAACCTCACCATTTGTTAGAGTAACAACAAATTCCACAGAAGGGGCAGTTGCTAATATATCAATATTAAATTCTCTTTCAAGTCTTTCTTGTAAAACGTCCATATGTAATAGACCAAGAAAACCAATTCTAAAGCCAAATCCAAGGGCCTTTGAGGTTTCGGGTTCTCATATTATTGAAGAATCAGAAAGACTAATTTTTTCTAAAGCGTCCTTTAAGGCGTTATAATCCCTGTTATCAACGGGGAAAAATCCAGTATAAACAACAGGCTTCATTTTTTTATATCCAGCAAGAGGATAATCGACAGGATTATCTAACAAAGTTATAGTGTCACCAACAGCGACATCCTTAACATCCCTAATTGATGCAGTGATCCAACCAACTTCACCGGCAGTAAGCTTATCTCTTTTTTCTTCATAAGGATTCTTAACACCTAATTCTGTAACCATATATGATTTTTTGGTTTGCATAAAGTAAATGGTATCACCTGGTTTTACTTCGCCATTAAAAATACGCGTATAGATAACAACCCCTCGATAATTATCAAAATAACTATCAAATATCAAACCTTTAAGAGGCTTGTTGGGATCAGCTTCTTTGGGAGCAGGTATTCTTTCAATAATTGCTTCAATAACATTATCGATATTCTTTCCTGTTTTAGCTGAAATTAAAATTGCATCACTTGCATCAATGCCGATTATACTTTCGATTTCTTTCTTAACTCTTTCCGGTTCTGAACTAATTAAGTCAATCTTGTTTATAACCGGTATTATCTCAAGATTATTTTCAATAGCTAAATAAACGTTAGCTAATGTTTGTGCTTGAATACCTTGTGTTGCATCAACTAATAAAATAGCCCCCTCACAGGCTGCTAGACTCCTACTTACTTCATAGGTAAAATCAACATGACCAGGCGTATCGATCAAATGAAAAATATAATCCTTATATTTAATCTGAACAGCATTTAATTTAATAGTAATTCCTCTTTCCTGCTCCAGATCCATCGAATCTAGAATTTGAGGTTTTGATTCACGCATTGTAATTGTATTAGTTTGTTCCAAAATACGATCTGCTAATGTACTTTTTCCATGGTCAATATGTGCAATTATTGCAAAGTTTCTAATTTTAGGATTCGTCATATTTTTATAATTATAAGTTTAAAATGGATTTTTAATACTTTTTTCTAATGATATTATTATATAATACTTCCATGCTATACGTTTTATATAACTCATTATCAAAAACAGGTAGAAATCAATCGAAAATATTCAATATTGTTTCCAAAATCGTCAAAATAATGAACGAGGATTCCTTAAAAATTATCAATGTAGCAAGTAGCAATAATAACAATTCCCTGCTAGATTGCCTTACTAACGAGGATAAAATTATAATCATTGGTGGTGATGGTACCCTAACACACATTATTAACACTTTAAAACAATCGTGCGCTAAACCAGAAATATATGCATATAAGGCGGGTACGGGAAATGATTTTGTGCGAAATGTTAAGATCCACCATAAACCAGAAAAAAGATCGCGACATCTTTACAAAATTAATGAGTTTATTGAAAAATTGCCAATAATTAAGTCAGGAAATACATATAGATATTTCTTAAATGGAACTGGTTTTGGAATTGATGCTCTAATTGCTAAAACTGTTAATGAAAAAAAGAAGTCAGGTGCAAGGGGTTCTTTTTTTCGAACAACAATTGAATGTTTAAAAAAATATAAGAGATTAAACAACATAAAGATTACTGTTGATAAAAAAGAGTATTTTTTTAATAACATAAATCTTGTTTCAGTAATGAATGGGCCTTATTATGGCGGAGGAATGAAAATTGCTCCAAATGCTGATATACTATCTGATAAATTATGTGTTATTGTCGTGCATGATTTAGCAATTACAAAACTTCTCGGTGCTTTTATGCTAGTCTACTCAGGAATGCATACTGCAATAAAAAACGTTGAACAAATATTTGGCAATGAAATCAAAATCGAAAATATAACCAATGATTTTTCGCAAATTGATGGCGAAATATTTGAAACTGGATCTATTATAGAATTTAAAAAATAATTTTTTTTTTTTTTTTTGCTACAGCTTAAACTTTTAGTAGTTTTTTATAACTGAAACAAATTTAAGGTGAAAAACAATAATTAAAAATATTTGGACAAATATCCAAATATTTTAAAATTTTCATTAAATATTATAAGAAGGCAGGCTAGCAGCAGCTGCGTGCAAGGCGAGACCAAAAATTAATGAAAAAATTAAAATTGGTAATATTAATGAAACAACAATACCACCTATCGCCAATCCTTTACCAGATCCTCCAAGATTCTTAGATTGTACAAGACCAACAATACTAAAAGCCAAACCTAATAAAGGCATAAAAAACGCAAAAACCAATCCAAGAATCGCAAAAATATTGTTTTGTGTATTATTCTTTACTTGCTTATTAGAATTGTTAGAAAGATTTGCGCTGCAAATTGGACAAAACTTAACATATTCATCAAAATGCTTATTACATTTTCCACAGAATTTCATATTTTTAATATCCTTTCAATATATAAATAAATATAACATTATTAAATGTTCCATATAAATAATACTATATATATATATATACGAATATCATCTAAAACAGGGCACTTTTTAGCTTTTTCTAGTGATTTTACTATCAAGAAGGCAGTTGTTTATTGAAAGCATTCTATTGATTTATTTCCTATGTTTATCATAAAATTTTTATGTTTTAGAAAACAAAAAAACATCCTGAAATATAACAAGATATTTTTTGTTAAAACATTTTTTGTTTTCATTTTGATAAACTTCATTAATTATTATAGATTTTTAAATAACTGATAGCTTATTTTTTATTTGTTCTAATTCCTTAATTTTGTGCTCTAATATTTTTGCTTTTGATAATACGTCCGTCGCCAAAAATGAAATTGCCTTATCTGTATTTTCAACACTTGCTTGAATATCTATAATTTGCTGTTTAAACGACTCTTTTTGCTTAAACAACGAAGCTAATTCATTTTTAGCATTTTGATATTTTTGTATTAACATTTCTTTTTGTTTATTTAAAACTTTATATTCACTATCAATCTTATTAAGATTTTCTGAGTTCATAATTTGTTCTTTTTTATTTGCAATTTCTAGAACTTCTTCAAGTTTCGCTTTGTTAGATTCTAATGTTTCTTTTTCTTTAAATAGGTCTATATATTCTTGTTTTACTTGATTAAATTTTTGGGTTCTGTGCTCTACTAAAATGTTTGCGGCTTGAAAGTTATTTAAGGCATAATTGTAATTTTCTCTAGCCTTTGTTAGCTCTTTATAAGTTTCAGCAACCTTTTTTTGATTATTTATGTTTTTAGTACCAATCTTATTATTATATTCATCAAACGAAGCTCGAAAAGCTTCGTGAGCAATACGAACTTGCTTTTCAGTGTCTTCTAATTTTTTAGCTACAGAAGAAATTTCTTCATTTAAATCACTAATTTGTTCAGGAACTTGATTCGATAATTGGTATTTAATATTATCCATATTTTCCTTTGAACTCATAAAATCATGGTAATAAACTTCTGCATCAGAAACCAACTCTTTTATTTCTTCAACATTTTTATTTTTATCTTTTAGCGCTTCATTTAATTTTTTATTAGTTTCCTCATACTCAGATTTTCATCTGTTAGCATCCTTACTATATCAAGTTAATCGTTCCTCTAATTCGGATTTCCTTTCATTTATATGATCTAAATCTTGCTTTAATGATTCATATTCTTTTTGAACTTTTTCCAATTCCTTTTCTTTTTCAGCAAATTGCTCGTGTACTTTTTCATGTTTAGGT